>CBHCMH010000151.1:0-5505 GCA_965974445.1 uncultured Rhizorhapis sp. | reverse complement strand
CCTGCCGGTCGAGGATCACCGCAGCAGCCACCACGGGCCCAGCCAGCGGCCCGCGCCCCGCCTCATCGACACCGGCGACGGGGCCGTCATGCCTATCCTCATGCGTAAAATCAGGCATCGCGCGGCACCCCCATGGGACCGTGCCCATGGCCCAGCCCCGGCGCCGCCATCAGGGCCGCGCGCACATATCGCCGCGCCCGCGCAATCGCGTCCGTCAAGGCCATCCCCTGCCCCAGCCCCGCCGCAATGCCGCTCGCCAGCGTGCAGCCGGTGCCATGCGTATGGGGCGTGCCGATGCGCTTGTCCTCCCAACGGGCGATCTCGCCGCCTGCGTCGAACAGCCGGTCCACCAACAGGTCACCCTCGGCATGGCCGCCCTTGGCCAGCACCGTGCAGCCATAGCGGCCAGCGATCCCATCGCCGCCCAGCGCGGCCAGTTCCGGAATGTTCGGCGTAACGAGCGTCGCTATCCGCATCAGCCGCTGAAAAGCTGCAATAGTCTGCGCATCGGCCAGCGAACCGCCGCTGGTCGAAACCATGACGGGATCGAAGACGATCGGGATTCGGCCACCCTCCTTTATTCCGTCATCCCCGCGCAGGCGGGGATCCCGCTTCACTTGTTCCGCGCGGGAAGAAATGCTGGATGCCCGCCTGCGCGGGGATGACGGCGGGGAGGTAGCTGATGACGAAAGAAACTCCGCCACCACCTCCGCCGTCTCCGCCGACCCGATCATTCCGATCTTCACCGCATCCACGCCAATGTCGGAAACCACGCTCTCTATCTGCTTCAGCACCATATCGGCTGGCACCGGATGTACGCCCTGCACGCCCAGCGTATTCTGCGCGGTGATCGCAGTAATCGCCGTCATGGCGTGGCCGCCCAGCATGGTGATGGTCTTTATGTCCGCCTGTATCCCAGCCCCGCCGCCACTGTCGGAGCCCGCAATCACCAATATGCGCGCAGTCCCGCTCAAGCCGCCGCCTGCTCCACCGCCGCGCAGATGCGATCGACGACGTCCTTCACCTGATCCTCCCGGTCGCCCTCCGCCATCACCCGGATGACGGGTTCCGTGCCCGACGGCCGGATGACAAGACGGCCGCAACCTAGAAGCTCCTTCTCCGCATTGGCGATCACCTGCTGCACCGTTCCATTTTCCAACGGCTTTCCAGCAGCATAGCGCACATTCTTCAAAAGCTGAGGCACCGGGTCGAACTGGTGCAGCACTTCGCTCGCGGGCTTTCCGCTTTCCACCACCGCCGCCAGCACCTGCAGCGCCGCAATCGTGCCGTCGCCGGTCGTTGCATGATCGCTGAGGATCATATGCCCCGACTGTTCGCCCCCGACATTATAGCCGCCCGCCTTCATCTTCTCGAGGACATAGCGGTCGCCCACCTTGGTGCGAACCAGGTCGATCCCCTGCCCGTTCAGGAATCGCTCCAGCCCCAGGTTTGACATGATGGTCGCCACCAGCCCGCCGCCGCGCAGCGTTCCCGCCCGTGCCCAGCTGCTGCCGATCAGCGCCATGATCTGGTCGCCATCGACGATCTTTCCCTTTTCATCCACGACGATCAGCCGGTCCGCGTCGCCATCGAGCGCAATGCCGATGTCCGCGCCCGAGGCCACCACGGTTTCCTGGCAGGTCAGCGGCGCGGTCGAACCGCAACCGTCATTGATGTTGAGGCCGTTGGGAGTCACGCCGACGGTGATGATCTCCGCCCCCAATTCCCACAGGGCGGAGGGCGCAACCTGATAGGCGGCGCCATTGGCGCAATCGATCACGATCTTCAGCCCGTCGAGACGCAGATGATCGGGGAAGCTCGATTTCACCGCATGGATGTACCGCCCCCGCGCATCCTCGACCCGCCGGGCGCGGCCGATATCCTTGGACGCCGCCAGCGGAATGTCGCTTTCCAGCAGCGCCTCGATCTTCAGCTCGTCCTCATCGGAGAGCTTGTAGCCATCCGGTCCGAACAGCTTGATGCCGTTGTCATAATAGGGGTTGTGACTGGCCGAGATCATGACACCGAGATCGGCCCGCATGCTCTTCGCCAGCAAAGCGACGGCAGGTGTCGGGATCGGCCCGAACTGCACCACGTCCATACCGACACTGGTAAAGCCCGCGACCAGCGCATTCTCCACCATATAGCCCGAAAGCCGCGTATCCTTGCCGATCACGACACGATGCCGGTGATCGCCGCGCTGGAAATGCGCGCCAGCCGCCATCCCGACCTTCATCGCCAGCTCCGCCGTCATCGGCCAGGCATTGGTGCGGCCCCTGATGCCGTCGGTGCCGAAAAATTTCCTGCACATAAGATCACTCAGTCACCCAATACGTCCTGCCGGTTCATCGCCTCGGAACAGCTCTGAAGCAAGTGGGTTCGCAACATTAAAAGACCGTCATCCTGGACTTGTTTCAGGATCCATTCCTCCACTCGTTCCGGAGCATTCGGAGGCGGGATGGACGCTGAAACAAGTTCAGCATGACGCAGCATAATGTGCAAACTTAAGATTCAGTCGTCTAACGCTCATACGCCTTGGGCAGCGACCCCGGTTCCAACGTCCTATACCGGTCCCGCAACCTCGTCTGGCGGTTCTCCAGCGACTGGCTCACGCCATCAATGAACACCATCTCTGGCGTAGAGGACAGCTCCAGCGGATCGCCGCTCCAGATCACGACATCGCCCACCCGTCCGGGCTTCAACGACCCCATGACTTCCCCCATGCCGAACGCTTCGGCCGGAGCGGAAGTGATCGCCGCCAATGCCGCGCCCCAATCGAGGCCCGAAGCGCCGGGCACCTTCTGTAATGCGACCAGATTGCCGGCATATTGCGGGGTGTAGCGCAGCTGATGCGCGTCATTGTCGCCGATCATGCCGATGGCGACCTTCACGCCCGCCTTCCGCATCCGCCCCACATTGGACTGGGTCGCATTCAACTGTTCAAAGGCGGCGGGCAGGTCGTTCAATGCACTGGCGATCACCGGCACCTTCGCGGCGGCAATTTTCTCCGCCACCATCCAGCCCTCGCTGACGCCCACCAGCACGAGTTTCAGGGCCGGAAATTCGGTGCGAAGCCCCAGTGCCTGCAAAATGTCGCTGGCCTGCTCCACATGGATGAGCAGCGGCACGCTTCCCTGGACCACCGGCACCAGCGCCTCGGCATCGGCGCGCGCGATCACATCCTCCTTCGACCGCCCATCGAAAGCCGCGGGGTTGCGCGCGAACTCCTGTGCCGTCCGCAGCATCACCCGCGCCAGCAGATGAGCCGCCGCCCGGCTGCCGCCAGCCGCAATCGCCCCTGCCTCCCCCAGTTCCGCGAACTGAAAGGCGCGCGCGCGGGTGACCGGGTTCATATCGGAGCCAAGATCGATGACCGCCCCTTGCCCGCCAAAGACATCGCCCTGCGCCACGGGCGAGACGATCGCCCGCGTGACGCCTCCGGCCCGGCTGACCGCAACGGGCGACGACAGCGGATTGACGGCGGGCGCAATATCCATGGCGGCGGAAAAGGGCGACTTCGCCCCCGCATCATTGGTCTGATATACAGCCTCCACCTCGATGAGGCCCACGCGAGAAAAGCCCGCGATCAGCCCCGGCGTCACCCATTTCCCGCCCGCCTCCACCCGCTGCGCGCCCGCCGGAATGGCGACATTTTCTCCCGCCGCCACGATCTTGCCATTGCTGATCAGGACCGTGCCCTTCTCGATCGGCGCGGAGCCGTCGCCGATGGCGACCTTCCCGCCGGTGATGGCGATGGTTTGGGCGGCGGCGGGGACGGCCTCCATGGAGGCGACCGCCAAACACGTCATTCCGGCGAAGGCCGGAATCGCCCTCAGCAGCGAACCGCCCAGCCTCGGGAGACCCCGGCCTTCGCCGGGGTCACGTAAGGTGAAGAGCGAAAATGAAATCCTCACTTCACATCCCCCTCGCCCACCTGCCCCAGCTCGAAATCGCTCACCGGCCGCCGCTCGGGATTGTTCGCGTCGAACAGCAGCGCGCCGTCGATCCAGACCTTCTCGGGCCTTGTATAGACGCTGAAGGGATTGCCGTTCCACAATACCACGTCCGCCATCTTGCCCGGTCTCAGGCTGCCGGTCCGCTCGGCAATGCCCATTGCCCTGGCAGGATTATAGCTGAGCCACGTCCACGCCTCCGCCTCGCTGATGTTCAGCCCCATGCGCCGCCCGTTGGCCAGCGCCTTGGCCGCTTCCTGATTCAACCGCTGGATCTGGTTTTCATCATCGCTGTGCACGATGGCGCAGGCCCCGGCGCTGTGGACGAGGGGGATATTCTCCTCGATGGCGTCATAGCTTTCCATCTTGAAGCCCCACCAGTCCGCCCACATCGCCGAACAGACCCCATTGTCGCGCAGCAAGTCGGCGATCTTGTAGGATTCGACGGCATGGTGGAAGGCTGTCACCTTATAACCGAACTCCTTGGCCATATCGATGACGATGGCCATCTCGTCCGCGCGATAGCAGTGGTTGTGGACTAGGATCTTGCCCTCCAGCACATCGGCCAGCGTTTCCAGGCCCAGATTGCGGGTCTGCTCCTTCCCCTCCGCGCGCTTCTTCTGATATTGCCGCGCGGCGATCCAGGTCTGCCGGTCGAGCGCGACATTGCCCATGCGGGTGCCGGGCTTCTGCTTGCGCGCGCCATAGACTCGCTTGGGATTTTCGCCGCACGCCATTTTCAGGCCGTGCGGCGCTCCGGGGAACTTCATGCCCTGCACCGTGCGCGCGTAGACATTTTTGAGCGTCACCGACCGGCCGCCGAACAGATTGGCCGATCCCGGCAAGATCTGCAGTGCCGTCACCCCGCCATTGGCGAGCGCGCGGGAAAATCCGGGGTCCTGCGGCCAGACGCTGTGTTCGGCCCAGACGTCGGCGGTAACAGGAGAGCTCGCTTCATTGCCATCGCTATGCGCGGCAACGCTGGGCGTCGCATAATCGCCCAGATGGCTGTGAACATCGATAATGCCTGGCGTCACATATTTGCCCGTCCCGTCGATCACCAGCGCATCGGCGGGAACCGGCGTATCGGGGCCGCCGATCGCCTCGATCGACCCGCCCGACAGGAACAGCACGCCCCCATCGATGCGCCCGCCTTCTCCGTCGAAGATGACCGCGCCCCGGATGACGGTCGGCCGGGAGGGATAGGGCGCATAGGTGGAGGGATAAGGATTGACGGGAGCGGTCGATGGACCTTCCCTGACCTTGCCGTCCTTCTTATCGTCCCCCGAAGCCGCCCAGCCAGCCGAGAACGCCCACCCCAACACCGCTGCCAGCAGAAGCGCCCTGGGCGCGCGCATCAGCGTGTCTCGCCAACCGTATTGAGACCGGCGGCGGCGGGTTCGCCCAGTTCCGGCTGCCCCGCCATGGCGTGATCGCTCTCACCGTCTTTCAGTGTATCGAGATGCATCAGCTTCAGAATGAAACGCGAGACCAGCACCACGGCGACGCCCACGGCAATCGCGGTCCAGCCGACCGTGCTATAGACCGACAG
>CBHCMH010000150.1:0-5542 GCA_965974445.1 uncultured Rhizorhapis sp. | reverse complement strand
GATCGATGCGTTCGCCCGGCGGATCGTGGCCTGGAGGCCTGCGGGACGGCCCACTATTGGGCGCGCACGCTCGCCGCGATGGGACACGAAGTTCGGCTGATCCCGCCAGGTGCACGTTACAGGAACTGCGTCCCACCGCGCGCGGCTCTATGGTGATTGTCAGTATCTCACCTAATCGACTTGGTGCCGTGAAAGTCACATCAAGTTTAACCGTCGGCACGCCGATGTGCTCGTCCATATGCATCGTGGCCATGTCCAGACCGAGGGCTTCGTCGAACCAGTCTTCTACTGCATTATTCAGCATTGTCCGGAGGCGTTGCAATTGGCGTAAGAGCAGCGCGCGATGATTGGTCTAAACGCGCTATCGCACCGAATAGGGCGACAGCTTCCCCTCCCGAACCCACGCGGCAAGCTCGAACTTCTGGATCTTGCCCATCACGTTCATGGGAAAACTGTCAGTTGCACACCACAGGGCGGGGATCTTGAAATTGGCCAACTGATCGCGACAATGCCGATCCAGTTCCTTGAAATCCACCGTTCGTCCTGCGGCGGGTTGAACGACTGCTAGTACGATCTCGCCCCACTTTTCGTCCGGAAGTCCGATTACCGACGTCTGGTCAACGGCAACATGATCCATCAATACATTTTCTACTTCGCGTGGATAGATGTTTGCGCCGCCGCGAATGATCATGTCCTTTAGTCGGCCGACAATCGAAATGTAGCCGCGCTCATCCATAGTGATGAGGTCACCCGAACGAAGCCAGCCGTCGGGAGTGATTGTCGCCCGGGTTTCCTCGTCCCGACCGTAATAGCCCAGCATGATCTGGGGACCCTTGATCCACATCTCTCCAACCGTGCCCGTCGGCATGTCCGCCCCGGTCTCAGGGTCGCGGACTTCCACCTGCACATTGGGAAGGGGTCGGCCAAGCGTATTGGCCAGTTCATGGGCACCATCGCCGATGGTTGTATTGGAGACAGGTCCACCCGACTCAGTCATCCCGAAAGAGATCAGCAACTGGCATCCGATCTGCTTAGTCACGCGATCAAGCAAGGCAGGAGGCACCGGGGACGCTCCCGTCAGGATGAAATCGATCGACGAAAGATCGTGCGCTGTGGTTTCATGCTGGTCCAGCAGCGCCAAGACCATGGTCGGTACTAGCAGCATGCCGTTGCATCGCTCTGCTTCAATCAAGTCCAGCGCTAGCGCGGGATCCCACTCGCGCATTTGAACAAAGGCACAATGCCTGGAGAGCGTCGCCAGCAGCGCAACCGACGCGCCGCCGATGTGGTACATTGGCATGGAGTTGAGCCAGACGCCGTGTTTTCTGAGTTCGCAGGCTCGGGCCACGCTTCGCGGCGGATTACTAATGCCATGGTGAAGGATCGCACCCTTTGGCCTTCCGGTGGTCCCCGAGGTGAACTGGATAATCAAAGGCTCGCCGGGATCAACCTGGGGCAGGGGCTGTGTTGCCGCTCCAGTGGCAAGGAATTCCTCCCAGCGAGAAAATGATAGCAGCGCGAGATCAGGAAGCTCCGAGTCACGAACAGCGGCAGCCATGGCTGCGATGTCGTTTTTCCTCCATTTATCGGCGTGAAACAGTGCCGATGCCTCTGAGTCCTGCAGGATCCCCGCCAGTTCTGACTGCCGATAGGCGGGATTGGCCGGGACCAGCACCATACCGGCCAGAGCCGTGCCGTACTCGAGTATTACCCATTCGGGACAGTTGGGTGAACATACCGCAATGCGGTCTCCGACCTTGAACCGTGCAAGCAGGCCGCGGGCCACCTGTTCTGCTTCGGCCAGCAGTTGGCTGTAAGTCCACCGGCGGCGGAGCTCGGGATCGGCCACGCCATCGATGAGCGCAATGTGTTCGCCGGATTGGGCTGCAGCTTCGCGCAGCAGGTCTCCAAGCGACAAATTACGTGGCCCGCCCGCCACGGCGGCACTGCCCTCGCCTGCGGTCCCCGACGTCTCGGACTGAGATGAGAGATCGGCATCAACCTTTTTCACCTGAAACTCCCCGATTATTATCAATGCCCAATCAAGGATGTCGATTCGCTTGATGCGCGGCCATGGTGGGGGGACAGCGACCGATGACTCGCTCTCGAGTGTGTCCTCCTCGCCGCCCATTTCTATCCGGAGGGGCCTGCCGGATGTCAATTCGCTGCCCAAACTTCTCCATATGCGGCAGTTTTCGGACCAACTCGAATGGTCGGGAGATCGCTGCTATCAGGAAGTTCGCAGTATGGACCGGGTGCGCCGGATCCGGCTAGCCGGCACACCGGGCGAGGAGCAGGGCCCCATGACCGCAGCCGTTGATTGTGACTTTGTCCTGGCCCACCTGACCCTGCCGCATCTGCTGCCTCCGGCCTTCATTTCGGTTGCGGCCGGTGCGGGTTACCAAGGGGTCTCGATCAGGCTTATTCCAGCAAACCCCCAGATCGAGAGGCAATTGCCGATGTTCGGCGCATCATCCCTCTTGGCAGAGACTCTCGCACAAATGAACGCAACCGGGATCTACGTAAACGACATCGAGGTGCTCAAGGTCGAGCCCCGCGTAGACATGTCGGAACTGGAACGCGTGCTGGAGGCGGCTGCAAGGCTTCGGGCACGGAATCTGGTTGTCGTGGTGGCAGATGATGTTGAAACGCGGATTGCTGAAAACCTTCGATCGGTGGCTGATCTCACCGCGGCATACGGATTACGGATTTGTCTTGAATGCATGGTCTACATGGGCGTCAAGACGATAGAACAAGGTGCCCGGATCATTGCACAAACGGACCGCACCGACATCGGCCTGGTCATCGATGCGCTCCACCTCGATCGTGCCGGCGAGCACCCCACCGACGTCGCACGGCTTGCCGCGGGTCAGATCGCATGCGTTCAGCTTTGCGATGCCGGTCCGCGTCCGGACCCGACCGACTTGACGGCGATCATGACCGAGGCGCGCGAAGCGCGACTCGTCCCTGGTCGGGGGTTGCTTCCTCTGACTGGGCTGTTGCGGGTGATACCTGCGGGTGTGCCGGTGTCGCTTGAAGTGCCAGTCGAAGGACTGATCGGGGAAATCCCCGATGTTGCGATCGCGACTCTCATGCGCGATTCAGCGTTGGAGATAATGGCGGATTGTTGATGCAGGCTGTTTGATCTCATTCCTGATTACGCTGGAGCCCCCGCCGGCTGACCGCAGTCTCCTGCGTTTGGCCGAAGAGGGATCGAACGTATCGCTGGGGTGTGTCGACTGCGCCTGTCTATTTGGCGTACTTGCTGAATTCGGGCTTCCGCTTTTCCATGAAGGCGTTCTTGCCCTCGACCGCTTCATCGGTATCGTAGTAAAGGGCAAGCGCGGACATCGCGAAGTTGCCGAGAGCGCGGTACTGCTCGGTGGCGCAGTTGAACGACTGCTTGGCGAGCTTGATCGCCGTGGGGCTCTTGTCGGCGATTTCCATCGCCCAGGCCCGAGCCTGGTCCATCAGCTCTTCGTGCGGATAGACAGCGTTGACCAAGCCCATTTCAAGGGCCTGATCGGCCGTGTACTGGCGGCACATGTACCATATCTCGCGGGCCTTCTTTTCGCCGACGACGTGGGTCAGATAGGCAGTGCCGAAGCCGGGGTCGATGCTGCCGACCTTGGGCCCGACTTGGCCGAACTTTGCTTTGTCCGAAGCCAATGTCATGTCACACAGTACGTGCAGCACATGGCCGCCGCCAATGGCATAGCCGTTGACCGCCGCAATGACCGGCTTGGGAATGTCGCGGATTACGGAATGCAGCGCATCCATGTCGATGCCGGTCGCCAGCCGGGCAGGGCGCACGCTCTTGTATCCGCCTTCAGCACGTTTCGACTGGTCCCCACCGGTGCAAAAAGCGCGATCGCCGGCGCCGGTCAGGATCACGGCGGCGATAGCACGGTCGGCCCAGGCGTCGAGGAATGCCTCGACCATCTCGTCTACCGTCTCGCGCGTGAAGGCGTTCATCTTTTCGGGGCGGTTGATCGTTATCGTCGCGACGGGGCCGGTCTTGTCATAGATGATGTCTTCAAAGTTCACTTGAATAACCTCTCAGGATGGCGCGGTGCTCGCGCAGCGCGATTGCAGTCAAACGTCTTTGCGGCTGGCTGTGTGGTTTAAGGGTCGTTGGATAGTTATATCAAGGAAACGCAGCCGTCGTTGCCCGAAGTTATCCATCTGTGCGAATTCTCCGCCAGGCTTCGTTTCTAGGCCTTCCTCTCGGAATATGGCGCAGTGTTTGCTTGACTACAAACTTGGCCTCAGCAAGGCCAGAGGGGATCAGCAACACCAAGCATGTGTTAAAACGGCGCCTGGTCGCTAGTTGTAGTGCGGACTGAGGGTGGGGTTCATTATACATGAGCCTCGTCGTGATTGACGCAGCGGAAAGAGGATGCGGATATTGAATCCATTTCACGGAAAGACCGCCTTCGTGTCCGGCGCCTCCAGCGGAATTGGGCGGGCAATCGCCGAGGAGTTCGGCAGGCGGGGGCTCCGGGTTGTTCTTGCCAGCCGACAACTTGCCGATGTCGAGCGGGTTGCTGCGGGAATCCCGGGCGCATCCGCCGTGCAACTCGACGTCCGCGACGAAGCGAACTGGATTGCGGCGCTGGACACCGCCGAATCCCGGCACGGCCCGCTGGCAGTGATGGTGAGCAATGCGGGTGTGTCCGGCAGCATTCTGCCGTTGAGCGAAACGCCCTCGGCGTTGTGGGAATGGTCGCGCGGCGTCAACCTCGACGGTGCGTTCTATGGCCTCTCGCATGGCGCGCAGCGCATCCTGGCCTCGGGACAGCAGGGGCACGTTATGGCGACCTCTTCGATGGCCATCTTCGCGCCGCCGGCGGGCTCGGCCCCCTATATCGCCACCAAGTCGGCGGTCGTCGGACTATGCGAATGCCTGCGCGCGGAGATGGCGGACCATCCGGTCAACGTCTCGGTGATCATACCATCGGCGGTGAAAACCAACATCATCGACGGGAATGCCGCGCGCGCGCCCGCGAAATTTCCCAGCAGCGACATGGCAGCCCAGGCCGCTGCAATCCGAAACGGGAAGGACCCCGAGGTCGTCGCAAGGCAAACCGCGGACGCGCTCGGGACTGACGAGTTCTGGATATTCACCCATCCCGAGCTCGAACACCGATTGGACAGCCGCAATGCGGAGATGAAGGCCGCCCTGAACAGAGCCAGGGAGACCTAAAGCGAGGTGTGTCCTTAGCGGCGGTTCCACTGCTGCCCGATAACCCGCTTGCGCAGCGCCTCCTGACGCTGTTCTGATGTCACTCGCGCAGTATCGGACGGGAGGGTCTGCTCGAGCTTATCCCAAGGGACGACCTTCGATTTAATGACTGGCGCGGACGGTGCAAACCAGCGAAAGCGGATCTGGACACGGTCAAGACCTAAAGTATCGAGCCAGTTCGCTGCCCCGGTGTCCGTTGCACTGACGACGATTCGAAAAACTCCGTCAGGGTCCGCAACCGCCATGTGGCCCTTGAGGCTGGTCTGGGCATACATGCTGTCGAGTTGGCTATAGGCA
>CBHCMH010000149.1:0-5557 GCA_965974445.1 uncultured Rhizorhapis sp. | reverse complement strand
GTGTTGATCGGCCTTGGCGCCACCGCGATCAGCAGCTTTCCGGGCGCGATCATTCAGAACGAAAAAAATGCCGGCCGCTATCGGATGCGCCTGTCGGCAGTAAGGCTTCCCGCCGAGCGCGGCGTGCTACGGAGCGACGCCGACCGTAGGCGCGGACAGGTCATTGAGGACATCCTCTGCCATGGACAGGCACGTATCACTACTGATATGCTGGGTAGCGCCGCCAACCTAGAACTCGCCCGATTGGCGGACTATGGATTGGTGACCTTCGATGGAGCATTGCTGCGACTTACCCCTGACGCGCTTCCTTACGCCAGGAGCATCGCGGCGCTGTTCGACGCCTATCGGCAGCCCGGTGCAAAGACGTTCAGCAATGCCATATGAACAAATGAACAGGACCGCCCTGTCGCTGGCGGCGGCGCTGGCGCTTGTTCTGCCTGCCCCCGCTGTGACGCAGGGACTGGTTTTCGTCCCGCTTTGCAATGGGGGTTACCTGCCGCTCCCCGTCGGGCAACGCGACAATGGGGACAATGAAAGGAAGAACTGCCGCGTCGCCTGTCATGCCGGCGACAATCGCAGAACCGCTTCGCGGCGCATAAGATGAAGGAAATGGTGCAATTGTGAGCAGCGTGAATGATCAGAAGGTGCAGCTTCCCTATGAGCAGATGGGCGGGGGCGACATGGTGCGCCGCTTTGTGGACCGCTTTTATGACCTTATGGATTCCGATCCCCGCTACGCCGAGCTACGGTCGCTTCACGCCGCCGATCTTCAGCCCATGCGGGAATCGCTTGCCAGCTTTCTCTCGGCATGGCTGGGCGGGCCGCGCGACTGGTTTGACCAGCGGCCGGGCGCTTGCGTCATGTCTGCTCATGCTAAAATACCGGTGACTCGCGAAACCGCCGGACATTGGACCGACGCCATGGCCCGCGCACTGGCGGACAGCGGGGTCGAGGCGGCGCTGGCGGACAGGGTCAACGAGGCGTTCGAGCGGATGGCCATGGCAATGGCACGGCGATAAGGGGCCGCCTGCTCTTCGAAATTTATCTCTGTCGTGCGGCGATCTTCGCGATATTCTGCGCTGAAGTCTTCAGTAAAGCCGCACGCCGATATCGCCACCCGCTGTATGGCCCCCTGTTTGAAAGTTGCGCCCGCGACAGAGGCGCGCCTTTGACCAGGACAATGCTGTTCGAGCGGGAACGGCATTTCGCGGAAGCCAACGAAACGGAATGGCAAGCGGGAATCGTCACCCTGAGCTCATTTCAGTGTCCAGTTGCCCATCACAAAGCTGTTGGCATCCGCCCTTCCAAGCCGTTAAACGGCTGCATGACCCACGCTTCCTACCCCGCCCTGCGCCTACGCCGCACTCGCGCATCCGCCTGGAGCCGCGCTCTGTTCGCGGAAAACAGTATCGGACCGCAAGACCTTGTCTGGCCGCTGTTCGTGACGGAGGGCAAGGGCGTCGAGGAATCCGTTGCCAGCCTGCCCGGCGTGTCGCGCTGGTCGGTCGATCTGATCGTCGCGCGGGCGAAGGAAGCGCGCGAGGCGGGCATTCCCTGCCTTGCCCTTTTCCCCAACACCCAGCCCGGCCGCCGCAGCGCGGATGGCAAGGAAGCGCTCAATCCGGATAATCTGATGTGCCGCGCGATCAAGGCAATCAAGGACGCCGCGCCCGAAATCGGCATCCTCACCGACGTGGCGCTCGACCCCTATACCAGCCATGGGCAGGACGGGCTGATCGACGAGGCGGGCTATGTCCTCAACGATGCGACGGTCGATGTGCTGACCGGCCAGGCGCTGGTGCAGGCGCAGGCGGGGGCGGACATCATCGCGCCCAGCGATATGATGGACGGCCGCATCGGCGCCATCCGTGCGGCGCTGGAAAGCGGGGGCCATCACAATGTGCAGATCATGTCCTATGCGGCCAAATATGCCAGCGCCTTTTACGGCCCCTTCCGCGACGCCGTGGGCTCGCGCGGGCTGCTCAAGGGCGACAAGAAAACCTATCAGATGGACCCGGCGAACAGCGACGAGGCGCTGCGCGAAGTGGCGCTCGACCTGACCGAGGGGGCCGATAGCGTCATGGTGAAGCCCGGCCTCCCCTATCTGGACATCGTCCGGCGGGTGAAGGAACGGTTCGAGGTACCGGTCTTTGCCTATCAGGTGTCCGGCGAATATGCGATGATCGAGGCCGCCGTCGCGGCTGGCGCGGCCGAGCGCGATTCCATGGTGCTGGAAACACTGATGGCGTTCAAACGGGCCGGGTGCAGCGGCGTGCTGACTTATCACGCTCTCCACGCAGCGCGGCTGATGAAAGGATGACGATGGACCCGCTGATCCTGCCGCTGGGCGGCAAAGCGCCGAAGATCCATTCCAGCGCCTTCATCGCGCCGGGCTGCAAGATCATCGGCGACGTCGAAATCGGCGAGGACGCCAGCATCTGGTATAATTGCGTGATCCGCGCCGACGTAAACCGCATCCTCATCGGTGCGCGCACCAATATCCAGGACGGCACGGTCGTCCACTGCGACAGCGACAAAGACGGCAATGGCGGCTATCCCACGATCATCGGCAATGACGTACTGATCGGCCATATGGCCATGCTGCACGGCTGCACCCTGAAGGATCGGGCGTTTGTCGGACTGGGCGCGATCATCATGGACGGCTGCGTCATCGAAGGCGACGCGATGCTCGCCGCCGGCGCCATGCTGACGCCCGGCAAGACGATCGCCCACCGCCAGCTATGGGCGGGGCGGCCAGCCAAATATATGCGGGATCTGAGCGATGAAGCCGTCACCGGCATGCGCACGGGGGTCGAGCATTATGTCCACAACGCCAAGGCGCATATGGGAGCGGTAAAGGCGATCTGAGCAACACGGAATGATGCGTAATGGGTCGTTGCTGGCATAACTTCCCTCTGCCCTTCAGGGGAGAGGGTGGTGAGGCGAAGCCGAACCGGGAGAAAGGAAGTGCGGGATTCCGTTGCTGAGAGGGCAACCCGCAGCAGGCCCCTCTCCCCGACCCTCTCCCCTGAAGGGGAGAGGGAGATTATGTCCGCTCCCCGCCCACATCAGCCCCGAACCACCTTCCCTGTTACAGACACGCCTCCAGGAAGGGCTGGTCGAACCCGAATTGCTTGGCCTTTTCCAGCGTGTAGGGGCGCAGGCCCATCGAGCGGTATTCGCCGATGATCTTCCCGTTTTCGTCCTCGTCATGATATTCGAACTTGAACAGTTCCTGGGTGACGATGACGTCCCCCTCCATGCCGATGACTTCGGTGACGTTGGTGACGCGGCGTGACCCGTCGCGCAGGCGCTTTACCTGAACGATCAGATCGACCGAATCGGCGATCTGCTTGGAAATCGCTTCCTTCGGGATCTTGATGTCGCCCATCAGGATCATGTTTTCCATACGGCCCAGGCATTCACGCGGGCTGTTGGAGTGAAGCGTACACATGGAGCCGTCATGGCCGGTGTTCATCGCGGCCAGCAGGTCGAAACATTCCGCGCCGCGAATTTCGCCCAGGATGATACGGTCTGGACGCATACGCAGCGCGTTCTTCACCAGATCGCCAATCGTGATCTCACCCTGGCCCTCCAGGTTCGCCGGGCGCGTTTCGAGCGGCAGCCAGTGCGGCTGCTGCAGGCGGAGTTCGGCGGCGTCTTCGATGGTCAGCACGCGCTCGCCCGGATCGATCATCTTGGACAAGGCGTTCAGCATCGTCGTCTTGCCAGAGCCGGTGCCGCCGGAAATGACGATGTTGAAGCGGCTGGCCCCCGCGATTTTCAGCGCGGTGCACATCTTGTTGCTCATCGCACCCCATTGGGCGAGATTGTCGAGCGTGATGGGCTTGGCCGAAAATTTACGGATGGAGATGGCGGTGCCGCGCAGCGACAGCGGCGGGACGATGACGTTGACGCGGCTGCCGTCCTTCAGGCGGGCGTCGGCGAGCGGTGTGGTCTGATCGACGCGGCGGCCGACCTGGTTCACGATGCGCTGGGCGATCTGGAACAGATGCTCCTCGTCCCGGAACTGGATGGGCGCGATCTGCAGCTTGCCCTTCTTTTCGATATAGGTCTGCTCGGGGCCATTGACCATGATGTCGGTGACTTCCGGGTCGGCCAGCAGCTCCTCGAGCGGCCCAAGGCCGAGCAGCTCGTCGATCAGCACCTTTTCCAGCGCGAACTGTTCACGGCGGTTGAGCGTCAGTTTCAGTTCGGCGAGCACCTCCAGGATGATCGGGCGGAATTCCTCCGCCAGTTCATCCTTGGTGAGCGTGGCTGCCGCCTCCGGATCGACGCGCTCGAGCAAGCGGGGGAGCACCTGTTCCTTGATCTTGTGAACCGAGGCTTCAAAGCCTTCCGCCTTCTGCTGGACATGCTCGGCATTGGCCCGGTCGTCGAGCCGGGCCAAGGCGTCTTCCGACACGGTGCGCGGGGTGGCAGGACCAGCGTCCGGCAGGCTCGAGGGATCGATTGGCGGAAACTGTTCCCCGCCATTGGCTTCTGCCCCGGACGGTCGGGCTGTTCCTCCGCCCTGCATGGGCCGGGCCACGCCAAAGGCCGGACGCCCGCCGCCAAGTCCGTTTTTCCGTCCAAAAGCGCTCATAACTCTCCGCCAAGTCACTGGGCTGAAATGATCTGCGACCAGCAGTGGTGAATAGGACGGAAACTTTTACAAATGGCTAATGAGGGTGGTGGCCAGTGTGGCGGAAGCGATGTTATCCACCTCGACAGGCTGTCATCCTGTCCATTTTTCAAGGCGGCATCTCCGTTCGTGTCGAGCCCTTCGACTGTCTGCCAAGGCAGGCGCTCAGGATAAACTTGCCTAGGGCAAGTCGAGACACGCTGCGTCACCTTGGACGTCCCTCGACTACGCTCGGGACGAACGGAAATCAGTACTCAAAGCATTTCTTCTGTCGCGCGAACCGTTGCAACGAAACGCCGGCTGCGCGCCTTAATCGTCGATCTTTTCGGCCAGGACCGTCAGGCCCTTTTCATTGACCTCGGCAAAGCCGCCTTCGATGATGATCGTTTCGGGGGCTGCATTGGCGCTGGCATAGACCTGAACCGCGCCGTCGCGGATGGTGGACATGAAGGGCGCATGCCCCTCCAGCACGCCGAAATCGCCCTCTGCGCCGGGCACGACGACCATGTGAACGTCCTCCGAACGGACGAGCTTGGCTGGGGTTACGAGTTCGAAGTGTAGGGCCATTTTCTAGTCTCCCCCCTCCCGCTTGCGGGCGGGGTCGGGGGTGGGAATGTCAGGTAGAGAAGAATGCCAGTTAATAAAGGCCCTCCCCTAACCCCTCCCGCCAGCGGGAGGGGAATTTGCTTACGCCGCGTCCTGGGCCAGCTTTGCGGCCTTTTCGATCGCTTCGTCGATGCCGCCAACCATGTAGAAGGCCGCTTCGGGCAGGTGGTCATATTCGCCTTCGACCACGGCCTTGAACGACTTGATGGTGTCCTCGACCGCGACGAACTTGCCGGGGATGCCGGTGAAGACTTCGGCGACGTGGAAGGGCTGCGACAGGAAGCGCTGGATCTTGCGCGCGCGGGC
>CBHCMH010000148.1:0-5565 GCA_965974445.1 uncultured Rhizorhapis sp. | reverse complement strand
CGCGACGGAAACGCTGTCGAACACCGCGTCCACCGCCACCTTGCGCGCGCCCTCGACGCCGGCGAGCACTTTCTGCTCCTCCAGCGGAATGCCGAGCTTCTGGTAAACCGCCAGGATTTCGGGGTCGAGCTCGTCCAGCGACTTCAGTTCCGCCTTCTTCTTTGGCTCGGCGTAATAATAGGCTTCCTGATAGTCGATCGCGGGCACGTTGAGCTTCGCCCAATCCGGCGCGCTCTTCGTCAGCCACAGGCGATAGGCCTTCAGCCGCCATTCCAGCATCCATTCCGGCTCGCCCTTCTTGGCGGAAATGTAGCGGACGGTGTCCTCGTTCAGGCCCTTGGGGGCGAAATCCTGTTCGATGTCGCTGGTCCAGCCGAATTCATATTTCGATGCCTTGTCGGCAGCGGCAATCGCTTCGGCGTTGCGGACGGTGGTGGTTTCGTTCGTCATAAAATCATCCGTTCGTGTCGAGCGAAGTCGAGACACGCTCGCGCCCAGCCACTGTCCCTCGACTGCGCTCGGGACGAACGGCGTGGGACACATCATGGGCAAGGGTTTCCAGCGAGACGCCAGCCAGCGCGCCCCGGATCGCCCCGTTGACCGCGCCCCAATGCGGGCGGACGCGGCAATTATCCTCCAGCGCGCATTCGTGGCGCGTTTCCTCGATACAGGCAGTCATGGCGATGGGGCCTTCAACCGCTTCGACAATATCCGCAAGGCTTATTTGATCGGAGGGTCGGGCGAGCGCGAAACCCCCTCCAGTACCGCGCGCCGATTCGAGCAGCCCTGCGGCCGCAAGCCGGCCCATCAGCTTTTGCGCGGTGGGCAGCGGGACGCCCGTTTCGTCGGAGAGCGAGGTGGCGGAAAAGCGCACGTCCCCGTCATGCCGCGCAATCGCGGACATCACGACGATGGCATAATCTGCAAGACTCGAAAGCCGCATTCCTGCTCCAGTCAGCCCAAACTAATCGGATGAAATCGTTCCGATTACGCATGTGGCGACGTGGTTCGGGGAAATCAAGCCTTTTCTGCCGCGCTTTTGGGATACCGCACGGCTGCCTGATACACGGCCTGCTGCCCCGCTGGAACCGCGGATGTGCTTCGCACCCCGGGGAAGGCCCGCCAGTCGCCCATATCGGCGCTGGCGAGGGCGCAGCGATGGCCGCCCGCCTTCTTTGCCTCATATAGAGCGGTGTCGGCCGAATGGAGCAATGTCTCGACGTCCCGGCCATGTTCAGGTTGAAGCGCGATGCCGATGCTGACGCCGATCTGGGCCGAGCAGGGGCCGACCTCATATTCGGTCGCAGAGATTTCGAGCACGAGCCTTTCAGCCATCAACTGGGCGGCGGCCTTTTCCCCAATGTCACAGAGAATGACGAACTCATCCCCGCCCATGCGCGCGATGACCGGGTGCGGCAGTGCAAAGCCGCGCAGGCGGCCGGAGACGAGTTGCAGTAACTGATCCCCCACGCCATGGCCATAGCGGTCGTTCACCGCCTTGAATCCGTCAAGGTCCAGGTAGAAGAGAGCCCAACCGTTGGAACGCCCCTTCATGCGGGAAAGGCGCAACGCCATTTCGTGCATCAGGCCAGCCCGGTTGAGCAGGCCCGTCAGATGGTCGTGCCTGGCCAGATGGTCATTCTTGCGCTCCGCCATCATTGTGGACACCAGCATCTCGTTCAGGCGGTAGGACGCGACGGTCATGCTGACGAAATAGAGAGGGATCTGGAACAGGGTCAGCAGCAGGATCAACTGTCCCGAAATCAGCGCCGCAACGGCAATGGGGCCAAGGCTGAAGACAATCATCGCTGCGGCCAATCTGGGCGCGCCGAAATTGCGGAAGCAAATGCCGCCGACCATCGCCGCCGCCGACAGGCAGGCCACGACCGAGGCCACCCAGTCGCCGCGCATGATACTGACAAAACAGCCAAAGCCGACACTGAAAGCCCAGAGGAGGCCGAGAATGATGTAGAGGTCAGTGTGCGTGCGCCGACCTTCAGCGGCGGCGCGGTGTGCATGCAGCAGAAAACCAAGCCGGACCGTGCAAACGATGAATTCCAGCGCCAGCCATGCGAAAAATTCCGGCCGGGGCTGCCGCGCGGTAATGAAGGCGGCGACCAGCAGGGTATTGACGACACCGCCAATGTAGATGGGAAGCGTGCCGAACAGGCTGGCGATCAGGGCGTGACGAATGTCGGCGGGCGTATTTTGGCCGGGGTCGGTCAGCCACCGTGTGATGCGCCAGCGCGGCAGCGTAAAATTCCTGCTTTTTCCGCGCACTATCTTTGCATCCCGCCCCTATCCTGTCGGCGCGCATTCCGGCGCCGGGACTCGTTTCCTGCCCACGCTCATAGTGCATGGGGGGTTAACGGGAATTTTAAGGGGGACGGATTTTTTATTTACGCAAAGGGACTTGGTTGAAAAACGCCGTCAATTTTCACTCTTCGGCGGCGCGTTCCCGCGCGTCGCGACCCAGGGCGATGCGTTCGGCCCGCTCGGCGAGTTTCTGCCACGCTTCCAGCGATCGCAAATTGCGGTCGCGCACATTGGACAGGGTGGCACCCATGGCGCCCAGTTCCGCCTCGCGCATGCGGGCGCGGTAGAATTCGATCTGGCTCAGGGCTGCTGCTTTCATTCCGGAAGAAAAAAGCGCGGGCAAAGCGTTCGCCCTGCCCGCGCCCGTTCTCGTCAAGCCTGCTTGAGGTCGACGGCGGCCATCTTGCCGCGCTTGTCCTGCTGAAGCTCGTAGGAGACGCGCTGTTCCTGCTGGAGTGTGCGCATACCCGATGCTTCTACCGCGCTGATGTGGACGAAGGCGTCATTGCCGCCATCTTCCGGCGCGATGAAGCCATAGCCCTTGTCGGCATTGAAAAATTTTACGGTGCCAATTGGCATGGTAGTTTCCTTTGGTAGTCATGCGCCCACCAGGGCGAACGCATCATAGAAGAGCCGGATTAGTGATGTGACAGACGCGCCGTCCGGCTCTGGCCAGCGCGCCCGAAACTATGTCTCAAAGAGGCTCGGAATTTGCGTCCTTGCGATAATCATCGATTCTGAGGCCATAAGCCCTGGCCAGACCCTGATGGGCGAGGCGCGCTTCGGTGCACGTCGCTTCCTGAGCAAACAGAAGTTCGCGTTGCTGGCGATAAAGCAGATAATTGAGATCCGACATGGAGCGCTCCTTTTGTGGAAGGCAAGCGGGAGCGCGTTTGGTCTCTCAGTCTCGACGGTAGCTTGCGGCAATTTCCGTCCGATAGAGGGCCTCTAGCACGGAAATACTGTTACGTCGCGAATAATCGGGGCAGCCGTGCGAATAGGACGATGGCTGGTTGATAAGTCCCGGTTTTTGATCATGACTGATACTGGTCGTTTCTGCCGTCGCCAAAATTAACCCGTCGCAGGGACGACGGCATCTATTTGCGAAATAACTGGTAACCACCCTTATCAGTCACCGCTCACCATCACACCGCTCTTCTGAACACGCCCACCAGTTCCACATGGGTTGACCAGCGAAACTGCCCCACGGGCTTCACGCTTTCCAGCACATAGCCAGCCTCGATCAGCAATTTCGCGTCTCTCGCAAAGCTGCCGGGGTTGCAGGAGACATAGGCAATGACCGGCACTGCCGCTTCGGCAAGCTGCAGCATCTGCTCGCGTGCGCCCGCGCGGGGCGGGTCAAGGACCACGGCGTCGAAGCGAATGAGTTCGGCGGGGATCAGCGGGCGGCGAAACAAGTCGCGATGGTCGGCGACCAGCTTCCGCTGAACACGGTTCGCCGCCGATTTGAGCGAAAGGACCAGATCCCGGGCGGCCTCGGCGGCATAGACTGCCCTGCCCTGCCCGAGCGACAGCGCAAAGGTGCCAAGCCCGCTGAACAGGTCCGCGATCGTTCCGGCGCCCGCAATTCCGGCACGGACGGCATCGACCAGCGCCGCCTCCCCATCCGTCGTCGCCTGCAGGAAGGCGAAGGGCGGAAAGGGCACGGCGACGCCGCCGAAGCTGACCGTCACCGGCTCCGGTTCCCAGCGGGTCTGAGGCCCGAAGCCTTCATCGATGCTGAGCCGCGCGAGACCATTTTCCTGCGAAAAGGCGGTCAGCCGTTCCGCCATCTCCAGCCCGTCCGCGCCGACATTTTCCAGCAGCACATCGACGCCCTGATCGGCCAGGGTCATACGGATATGCGCGGCCCGGCGGTCTCCGACCAGATCGTGCAGCAGCGCGCGAAACGGCTCCACCAGCGCAAACAGCGCGGGGTGCAATATGCCGCACATCTCCATATCGACAATGCGGTGGCTGTTCTCGCTGGAAAAGCCGACATGCAGCTTCCGGCCGAAGCGCGCAGCGCGAAGCGAGGCGCGGCGGCGGCTCATTGGCGGGGAGATATGGGCGGGAAGGACGGTTTGCGCGCTCACCCCCTGCCCCACCAGCGCGCCCGCCACCCGGTCGCGCACATAGGCCGCAAGGCTTTCGTCATCGAGATGCTGAAGCTGGCAGCCGCCACACAGCGGAAAATGCTGGCACAGCGGCTCGATATGATGCGGCCCGTGGATCAGGCCGCCATCGGGACTCAGCCGGTCGCCCGGCGCGCTGAGCGGCACATGCCGGCCATCGGCGGTAACACCGTCGCCTTTGGCGGCGATGCGGATGATGTGGTGATGTTCGGTCATTTTCTCTCCGCAACCCACTTCTCGTCATCCCCGCATAGGCGGGGATCCATCTCCCAATCCGTCCGCCTGAGTTGATGCGCAGGGAGATGGGTTGCCGCCTGCGCGGGAACGACGAAACAGGTTCATCACAGGCATTCGGCCAAAACAGCCGGGATTCTGGACACAAGATCATCGGCCACGAAAGCCGGACCCGCCCAATGCGCGGCCTGCGCCTGAAGCCACACGGCGTTGCGGGCGGCCATCATGGGATTGCGCGTGGTGGCGAGCTGGGCGGCGCAGAGGCCGGCGAGCACATCTCCGGTCCCGGCGGTGGACAGCCAGTGCGAAGCGGGCGGCGCGATCCATACCTGCCCATCCGGCGCGGCGATGACGGTGTCAGCCCCCTTGTAGACAATGACCGCGTTGACAATTTTCGCGGCCTGTGTGGCGCGATCGACCTTGCTGCCCTTGAGCGTCCCGAACAGGTGGGCAAATTCGCCTTCATGCGGGGTCAAAATCGGGCGGTGCGGAAGCGTGGCGAGGCGGTCCCGGCCGCGATCCGCGAGCAGGACCAGCGCGTCGGCGTCGAGGACCAGCGGAAGGCCACTGTTGAGGACGGAATCGAGCCTAGTCCAGGCCTCCTCGTCGCGGCCAAGGCCGGGGCCCGCCAGCACAGCGGCAATGCGCTTGTCGGCCAATATGTCGCGCACGGCATAATGGTCCGGGGCATGGGTCTGGACGATGGCGTGGATGGCCGGGTGACCGCTCGCCTTGCCCAGATATTTGACATAGCCGGCACCGGCACGCGCGGCCGCTTCGGCGGCGAGGATGCTTGCGCCCGGCATGAACCCGCCGACGATGGCAACCAGGCCGCGATTATATTTGTGGCTATCGGCGCCGGGGGCCTGAATGCCGGGCT
>CBHCMH010000147.1:0-5573 GCA_965974445.1 uncultured Rhizorhapis sp. | reverse complement strand
GCCGCATCGCTTCAGGTCTATTCCGCGCCAGATGCTGCCGATCCGGTCGCGCTGCCGCTTGCCCAGCCAGCCATGTTTCAGGGCAGGCATGATTTCGGTAGTTTCGTTGTCGGCGAATCCAACAGCCTCGCCTTTCATGCGGCGCAGGCCATGGCAGCGGCGGAGCGTCCCCGTTTCAACCCGCTGTTCATCCACGGCGGCACGGGGCAGGGCAAGACGCACCTTCTGCACGCCATCGGCGGCGCCTTTCAGGCCGCCCGCCCCGGCGCGACGATCATCTACATGTCCGCCGAAAGGTTCATGTATGAATTCGTCACGGCGATGCGCGCCAATGAAACCATGGCGTTCAAGGCGCGGCTGCGCGGTGCGGAGCTGCTGCTGATCGACGACATCCAGTTTATCGCCGGCAAGGGTTCGACGCAGGAGGAATTCCTGCACACGATCAATGAGATTGTCGAGGGCGGCGCCAGGCTGGTCATCAGCGCGGATCGCGCCCCCCATATGCTCGATGCGGTCGATCCGCGCATCCTCTCGCGGCTGGCCGGCGGGCTGGTTGCCGATATTCATGCCGCCAATCTGGACCTGCGGCTCGCGATTATCGAACGCAAGCGGGCGGAGGCGAAGGACGCCCATGTGCCCGCATCGGTTGTGGATTTCCTGGCCCGCAATGTCCGCACCAATATCCGCGAGCTGGAAGGCGCGTTCAACAAGCTGGTCGCTTATGCCTCGCTCACCGGGCGGCAGGTCGATCTGGAATTCGCGCAGACGATGCTGGCCGATTTCGTGCGGTCGAACGCGCGGCGGATCACCATCGACGACATTCAGAAGCTGACGGCCAAGCATTTCCACATCGATCTCAGCGAGATGCGATCCAAGCGCCGCGCGCGCACGGTGGCCCGGCCGCGCCAGATCGCCATGTATCTCGCCAAGAAGATGACGCCCCGCTCCCTGCCGGAAATCGGCCGGGTCTTTGGCGGGCGCGACCATAGTACAGTTATTCACGCGGTGCGTACGATAGAGGCCCTTCGGGCGCATGATGCCGATATCGACGCCGCAATACGAGCACTTCAGCGCGATCTGGAGGCTTGACGAGAGGGTAACAGCCCGTTTTTTGCGGCTTGCCGCGATCATCCCTTCCCCTGCGGGGGAAGGGATTTTTTTATGCGGGGATAGCGATGGAGGAGAGGGCGGCTTTTATGCACTGCTCTCCGACCCTGTCAGGGCGCGGCTGCCACTGAGCCGCGCGCCCGGCCGTTGGATGCAATTGTCATGGGCGCAACCGGCTGATCCGGCGTTCCCTTCAACTCCAGCCAGTCATGAAAAGGCCGTCCATAATAGAGGTCGAACAGTTCAAGCTGCGCGCGGAACGGCTTGCTGCTTTCGCTGTTCCACAGCATGGCGATGCCGGTCCGCGTTTCCGGGTCGAACATCATGGTCGAACGATAGCCCGCCACCGCGCCGCTATGCCCGACCAGGCGATGCCCCGCATAAGTGAAGCTGCGCCAGCCCAGGCCATAGCCAGGATCGTGCAGCGCCCGGCCGAGCGCGGTGCTGCCATAGGGACGCAGAGTGGCGACCCTTGGGTCATGGATGGTCTTGAGCACATTTGCGGGCAGCACCGACGGCTCTTCTCCCATCTGCGCCTGCATCCAGCGCGCCATGTCGATGATGTTGGAATTGACCCCTGCCGCCGCCGGAACGCGGTAATAGGCGTCGGTCAGCTTCACCGGATAGCCGTTCCGGTAAGGCCGCGCCCAACTGCGCGCGCAGGTCAGGTCGCCAAGGCCGATGCTCGCGCCCGTCATGCCGAGCGGCGCGAAAAGCTGAGTCCGCACCGTTTCGGCATAGCTGTGCCCCGTCGCCTTGCCGACGACTTCGGAAATCGCGTCATAGGCGATGTTCTGATAGCTGTGACAGGAACCCGGCGGACAGATCAGCGTCAGGCCAGCCAGTTCATGCCGTATGGCAACCGGATCGCCGCCGCCCTCCAGCTTGCCGTCATAGGCATTCTTCCAGAGGCCCAGGCGATGGGACAGAACATCGGAGATCGTCGCCACCCGCTCCGCCCCGCCCGGCAGGCGCAGGCTGGTGCCGAATGAAGCGACGGTCCGGTCAAGGTCGAGTTTGCCATCGGCCGCCAGCTTGCCCACCAGCGTCCCGGCAACGCCCTTCGACAGGGAAGCCCAACGGAAAACGGTGCGCTCGGTCACCGGTTCCCCGGTTTCCTTCGACGCCAGGCCATAGCCGCGAATGAAGGCCAGCTTGCCGTCCTCCACCACTGCGATGGCAAGGCCGGTCATATCCCGCTCCGCCATCAGCCGGCCGATCCGCGCATCAAGCACATCATAATCGACGACCGAACGCCAGGGTGTCGCGGCCGGCAACGGAACGCTGGCCCCGGCCCGCGCGATGGCGGGTCTGCCGCTGTCGGCCGGAACCGCATGATGCTGGTAAAGGAACAGCCCGGCGATGGGCGCCCCAAGCACCATCATTGCCTTCCAAAAACCGGATATCCTGCCCCGCCTTGTGCGCCGCCCCGACCTCATCCCTTCGTCATCCCGCGACCATTTACCCTTTCCGTGGTCGCAGGGTGAACGGAATTGCGCGCTCAGGCAAGGTTAATGCGCTGATCAGCCCTGAAAGCGAGTCAGTCTGTATAATGCGCGGTGGTCTTTGCCGCGACCTCCTCCGCCGTGACGCCGGGGGCCAGTTCCACCAGCCTGAACGGGCTGTTGTGATCGGGCCGCTGGAAGACGGCGAGGTCGGTGATGATCATGTCGACCACGTTCTTGCCGGTCAGCGGCAGGGTGCATTCGGGAATGAACTTCGGGCTGCCGTCCTTGGACGTGTGCTCCATCACCACGATGATCTTCTTGACGCCCGCGACCAGATCCATCGCGCCGCCCATGCCCTTGATCATCTTGCCCGGAATCATCCAGTTGGCGATGTCGCCATTTTCCGCGACCTCCATCGCGCCAAGGACGGTGAGGTCGATATGCCCGCCCCGGATCATCGCGAAGCTGTCGGCCGAGCTGAAATAGCTGGATGAAGGCAGTTCGCTGATCGTCTGCTTGCCCGCATTGATAAGGTCGGGATCGACTTCGTCGGGATAGGGGAAGGGACCGATGCCGAGCATGCCATTCTCGCTCTGCAACGTCACTTCCACGCCTTCGGGGATATGGTTCGCCACCAGGGTCGGGATGCCGATGCCAAGGTTCACGTAAAAACCGTCCTGAAGCTCGCGCGCGGCGCGGGCGGCCATCTGGTCGCGGGTCCAGCCCTTGGTTGCGGTTGCTGCCTCAGCCATCATGCAGTCTCCCTCTGGCGGGTGGTCGTGAATTCAATCTTCTTGTCATAGGGCGCCCCCACGATCATGCGCTTCACATAAATGCCGGGCAGGTGGATGCAGTCGGGATCGAGGCTGCCGACCGGCACCACTTCCTCGACTTCGGCGACGCAGATTTTCGCGGCGGTCGCCATCGGCTGGTTGAAGTTGCGGGCTGTCTTGCGGAAGACGAGGTTCCCTGCCTCGTCGGCCTTCCAGCCCTTGATGATTGCGATGTCAGCAAAGATACCGCGCTCCAAAATATATTCCTGGCCGTCGAAGACCTTCACTTCCTTGCCCTCGGCTACTTTCGTGCCCACGCCAGTCTTGGTGTAGAAGCCCGGAATGCCGGCGCCGCCCGCACGGCAACGCTCCGCCAGCGTCCCTTGCGGACAGAATTCCACTTCCAGTTCGCCCGAAAGATATTGCCGCTCGAATTCCTTGTTCTCACCGACATAGGAACTGATCATCTTCTTCACCTGCCGTGTGCGCAGCAGCTTGCCCAGCCCCTCATTGTCGATGCCGGCATTGTTCGACGCGATCGTGAGATTCTTGACCCCCGACGCCTGGATGGCGTCGATCAGCCGCTCCGGAATGCCGCACAGGCCAAAGCCGCCCGCGCAGAGGTGCATTCCGTCGAACAGCAGCCCTTCCAGGGCCGCCTCGGCATTGGGATAAAGCTTTTTCATAAGGGGAATCTCCCAGACTCAGCACATGTTGCGTTGCACATAAGGGGAGAAAAGATGCGGGTCAATTTGACCTCATTGGCTGCCCTCTATCGATTTTGCACAGCCTTGGCCAGCCCGATCCGCCCGCCCCCTCTGGACAGACGCCGTCCAGCCGGTAAAGCGGCGGCAAACATTCGTAAAGGGAATCCGCCGCCATGACCGTCATCAAGGAAGCCGACCTCATCGAAAGCGTGGCCGACGCACTGCAGTTCATCAGCTATTACCATCCGATGGACTATATCCGCGCGCTGGGCGTGGCTTATGAGGCGGAAAGGAGCCCGGCGGCAAAGGACGCGATCGCCCAAATCCTGACCAACAGCCGCATGTGCGCGGAGGGGCATCGCCCGATCTGTCAGGATACAGGGATCGTCACGGTCTTCGTCAAATGGGGCCAGAATTGCCGGCTGGAGAGCGACAGGAGCTTGCAGGAGGTCGTCGATGAGGGCGTCCGCCGTGCCTATCGCAACCCGGAAAACCCGCTGCGCGCCTCGATCCTGAAAGACCCGGCCTTTTCGCGCGTCAATACGAAGGACAATACGCCGTCGGTTCTCCACGTCGAAATGGTGCCGGGCGATAAGGTAAGCATCGACGTCGCGGCCAAGGGCGGCGGGTCGGAGAACAAGTCGAAATTCAAGATGCTCAATCCTTCCGACAGCATCGTCGACTGGGTGCTCGAAATGGTGCCGCAAATGGGCGCGGGCTGGTGCCCGCCGGGAATGCTCGGCATCGGTATTGGCGGCACGGCGGAAAAGGCGGTGCTGCTCGCCAAGGAGTCGCTCATGGGCGCGATCGACATGGCGCAATTGAAGGAACGCGGGCCGCAGAACAAGATCGAGGAACTGAGGATCGAGATTTTCGACAAGGTCAATGCGCTCGGCATCGGCGCGCAGGGGCTGGGCGGCCTTTCGACCATCCTTGACGTGAAGATCATGGACTGGCCGACGCATGCGGCCTCAAAACCCATCGCGATGATCCCCAATTGCGCCGCCACGCGCCACGCGCACTTCACGCTGGACGGATCGGGGCCTGCCTATCTTGAAGCGCCCAAGCTCAGCGAATGGCCCGACGTCAACTGGACGCCGAGCAAGGAAGCGATTCGTGTCGATCTCGACGCGCTGACGCCGGAAGTCGTGCAAAGCTGGAAGCATGGCGACCGCCTGCTCCTCAATGGCAAGATGCTGACCGGCCGCGACGCGGCGCACAAGCGCATCGCCGACATGCTGGCCAAGGGCGAGGAACTGCCGGTCGAATTCCGTGGCCGCGTCATCTATTATGTCGGCCCGGTCGATCCGGTGGGCGAGGAAATCGTCGGCCCCGCCGGGCCTACGACGGCCACCCGCATGGACAAGTTCACGCGCATGATGCTGGAACAGGGCCTGCTCGCCATGGTCGGCAAGGCCGAACGCGGCCCCATGGCCATCGAGGCGATCAAGGATCACAAATCGGCTTACCGTATGGCAGTTGGCGGCGCGGCCTATCTGGTCGCCCGCGCGATCAAGGGATCGAAGGTCGTGGGCTTT
>CBHCMH010000146.1:0-5602 GCA_965974445.1 uncultured Rhizorhapis sp. | reverse complement strand
TCATGTCCGGCCCTTATGGTGCAGACCGCACAGGCCTGTTCGCCGAGGCGCGCTTCTGGCACCGCCACGACCGCAACCTCCAATATGGCCGGATGCCGCAATATGGCGGCCTCCACCTCGGCGGGATCGATATTGTAGCCGCCGCGAATGATCTGGTCCTTGATGCGGCCGACGACCTTCACATAGCCGTCCGCGTCGCAAATGATCTCGTCGCCGGTCAACAGATAACCGTCCGCCGTCAGTTGCGCGCCGCCATCGCCCAGACCCTGGCAATAGCCCAAGAACAGCGATGGCCCCTTGACGCCGGCCTGGCCCCGCTGACCGCGCGGCAGCATGTTCAGCGCCTCGTCGAACGCCTCGTCGCGCGTGCCGGGGAAGGAGCGTCCGTCGCTATGCTGCCGCCGCTCCAGCGGATCGCTGGGCAGGGTGGAGGCATGGCCCATGCATTCCGACATGCCGAACATGCGCAGCGCCGCGATGCCCAGCAAGCGCTCCGTATCGGCGATGAGTTCGGGCGTCATGGCGCTGCCGCCCACGGCAAGCGCGCGGATCGAGAGCGAACCCGACCAGTCGCCCTTGCGCGCGGCCTCCACCATGGAAAACAGGTGCGTGGGCACGCAGATGCCCCAGCCGCAACGATAGCGTTCCGCCAGTCTCAGCGCCGCCGCCGGATCCCAGCGATCCACCACGATCAGCGGGTGCCCGAGCGACAGGGCGAAATGGACGGTGAAGGTGAAACCCGGCGCGCTATCCCACGGGACGACGCCCAATATGGGCTGGCCTTCGGGCAGTCCGGCAATCATGGCGCAGGCACGTGAGGTATAATTCAGGGCGGCAGGGCCATGCATCACCGCCTTGGGCACGCCCGTCGTTCCGGAGGTGAAGCCGATGAGCGCCGTCGGCGCGTCGCGTTCGTCGGTGGATTGCGGGGCGTCCTTGGGACCGGCTATCAGCGTCAGGGCGCCGATGTGCTTGCCCTTGTCCTCACCGTCCGCATAGGCGAACCGCGCGAAATGGCCCAGACGGGCTTCGAGCACGCCAAGGTCCGCCGCGGACAATGCCGGGGAATAAGGGCAGATGATGCCGCCAATGGCCGAGACGGCGAGCGCCGCTGCCATGGTCGAAACCTGCTTGCGCCCTTCAATCATGATCCGGGCGTTGTCGGGGGCACCAGCGGCTTGCAGGGACGTGATGATCGGTTCGGCCAAAGCGAGCAATTCGCCGCGCCGCCATTCCCGGCCCTCAGGATCGACGACTGCGATCGCATCGCGATCCCGCGCGCAAAGCGATAGAAATTGCGGCCATAGCCGCGCGTCCGTCCATTCAAGTCCATCGGCCGAAAAATAACGGCATGCTTTCTCAGGCAAGCGACTGGCCTCCGTCCACCAAAATGGTCTGCCCTGTCATGAAGCTGCCGCCGTCGGACGCCAGCAGCGCCAGCGCGCCGGCCATCTCTACCGGCTGCGCCAGGCGGCGGAGCAATATGGCATCGCGCAGCTTGCGCTTCTGCTCCTCCGGCACGGTCTGCGTCATGCCTGTTTCCACCGATCCCGGCGCGATGGCGTTGACGCGGATGCCGTGGTCGGCCCATTGCGCCGCTAGGTCCGAGGTCAGGTGAATGATCGCCGCCTTGGTGGTGGTATAGGGGACCACCTGCCCCGCTTCCGGCCGATAAGACAGGAGGCCGCCGACCGATGCGATGTTGATGATCGATCCGCCGCCCGCCGCGATCATGTGCCGCGCGGCATGACGCGCGGCCAGGAAGGTGCCGGTCAGGTTGACGTCCACAACTTTCTGCCAGCCCGACAAAGGAATGTCCTGCGGCAGACCCCACCAGGACGCGCCGGCATTGTTCACAAGGATGTCGAGCCGTCCCAGCCGTTCGACGACGGCATTCACTGCTGCCTCGACTTCGCTTTCATTGGCGATGTCGCAGCGAAGGCCGATGGCGCGGCGGCCAAAGCGTTCGGCTATTTCGGCGGCAAGGTCCGCGCAGTCGGCCTCATGCCGGGAGGCGAGGGCGACGTCGCAGCCCAGATCGGCGAGGGTGGAGGCCAGAACCCGGGCCAGGTCGCCGCGCCCGCCGGTGATGAGCGCCACCTTGCCATCCATACGGAACAGGGCTGGGACGAAGCCGGGCGCGAATGCGTCGGTCATTGCGCGTCCCCTGCTGCGCCGGAGGCATCGCCCTGCGCCAGCAGGTCGACTTCCTCGGTAATGACGATCAGCCGCTTGCCCTTCATCCGCCCGGTATGGCGGACGGCTGCGGCCCATTCCTCCGACTTGAGCGCCGCGTCCAGATGCGCGCGGCTGGGGAAGGTGAGCACGGCATGCCCGTCCCAGGCCGGGGCGTCGGGATGATCATAATCATCCACGACGACCCCGTGGCGATAGGCAATGAGCGAGGGCAGCCGCCGCGCCATCGCGGCATGGTCGCCGCGCCACCAGTCAGTGAACTGCTGGACCGTCCACTCTGGCGGGCGACCGGCCAGAACGACCATGCTGACTGCCATGCTGCACTCTCCTTGTTCGTGTCCGCTCTCATGCCAACCGCCCGAACCTTTAACCCCAATCGTCATCCCCGCGAAGGCGGGGATCCATCTCCCGAAACGGTGTCTGGGCGGAACGGTCAGGAGATGGGTTCCCGCCTTCGCGGGAACGACGAGTCAAGGCTTCGGACGACTGGTATTACTTGCCCGTCCAGACCGGCTTGCGCTTCTCTAGGAACGCGCTCACGCCTTCCTTCGCATCCTGGCTGTGATGGACCACGTTGCAAGTCATGGTTTCAAGGGTGATGAGCGAATCCGTATCGGCATCAAGGCCGCGATTGACGGCCATTTTGGTCATCCACATGCAGAAGGGGCTCTTGTCGATCAGCGGCGCGCAGAAATCCTCGATCAGCTTGTCGAATTCCTCGGCGGGCGCAGCGGCGTTGCACAGGCCCCATTCGACGCATTCGTCGCCGGTGAGCAGCTTGCCGGTGAGCATCAGCTCCTTCGACTTGCGCATGCCAATATAGCGGGGCAAGCGATAGATGGGGCCGGCGCCGCCGAACAGGGCGCGACGGATGTGGAAGTCGCCGATCTTCGCGTCAGAGGTTGCGACCGAAAAGTCGCACGAAATGAACAGCTCGAAACCGCCCGCGACCGCATAACCCTCGACCGCGGCGATGGTCGGCTTTTTCATGTTGTATATCTTGTCATAGGTGCGCGCCGAATCGATGGCGAGCTGGAGCGAGGTCGTCGTTTCCTGCAGCACCGGCCCGACAAGCTGGTCCAAATCCGCGCCCGAACAGAAGGTGTTGCCGCGTCCCCGGAACACGACGGCCAGCGCCTTTTCATCGGCGGCCGCGCGATCGACGGCGGCCTCCAACTCGCGCAGCAGCTGCGGGCTGACGCAATTGCGCTTGTGCGGGCGGTTCAGCCAGATGGTGGCAATGCCATTATCGGCCAGCTCATATTGAATGACGTCTCTCTCAAGTTCCATGTTCTGCTCCTGTTTCAAATTAAACACATGACCGACCGTTCGGTCGATAATTATAGGACAGCGCATCCACTGTCAATCTTCCCAACCCTATTGGCTTACAAAATCTCGAAGAGGCCTGCTGCTCCCTGTCCGCCGCCGATGCACATCGTCACCACGCCATATTTCGCCTTGCGCCGCCGCCCTTCCAATATGACATGCCCGGTCATCCGCGCCCCCGACATGCCATAGGGATGCCCGACGGAGATCGCGCCGCCCGACACGTTCAGCCGCTCCTGCGGAATGCCCAGCTTGTCCCGGCAATAGAGGACCTGACTGGCGAACGCCTCGTTCAGCTCCCACAGGCCGATGTCATCGACCGACAGGCCCGCATTGCCCAACAGCTTCGGTACCGCGAAGACCGGCCCGATGCCCATCTCGGCAGGATCGCAGCCAGCGACCGCCATGCCGCGATAGAGGGCGAGCGGCTCCAGCCCGCGCCGCGCCGCCTCGCTCCCTTCCATCAGCACCAGCGCGGCCGCGCCGTCGGACAGCTGCGACGCATTGCCTGCGGTAATGAACCGCCCTTCCTTCAGCCGCTGCCCGTCCTTGAACACCGGCTTCAGCGCGGAGAGGCTTTCCAGTGTGGTGTCGGGCCGGTTGCCCTCATCCGCCGTGACCCGAACGCTCTTCCGGCTGGAAATGCCGGTCGCCTTGTCGAAGACGAGCATTTCGGCATCGACGGGAACGATCTCCGCATCGAACCGGCCTTCCGCTTGGGCCTGTGCGGTCCGTCGCTGCGATTCCAGCGCATATTCATCCTGCGCTTCGCGGGAAATGCCATAACGGTCCGCGACAATCTCCGCTGTCTCCAGCATCGACATGTAAAGTTGCGGCACATGCGCGTCGAGCCAGGGGTCCTGCACGCGATACTGGTTGGCCTTGTCGTTCTGCACGAGCGAAACCGATTCGACCCCGCCAGCGACAACGGCCATCATCGAATCGCAGATGATCTGCTTGGCGGCCGTCGCAATCGCCATTAGTCCCGAACCGCACTGGCGATCGACCGTCATTCCCGGCACGGTCAGCGGGAAACCGGCCCGCAGGGCAGCTTGCCGCGCAATATTGAACCCCGTCGATCCCTGCTGCAGCGCGCAGCCCATGACGACATCGTCGATCTGCTCAGGCTCGATGCCCGCGCGCTCGACGGCGGCGGACACGGCATGTCCGGCCAGCGCCTGCCCCTGAGTGTCATTGAAGCTGCCCCGATAGGCACGGCCTATGGGCGTGCGGGCGATGGAAACGATAACGGCTTCACGCATGAATAATGTCCTTCCATTCATCAGTCCGGCCAGGACAGCCCCTGCTGCGCCAGCCGCTCGAGCAAGGGCGCCGGTGTCCACCGGTCGCCATCCGCCCCTTGAAATTCTCTTATGGACTCGACGATGACCGCCAGCCCCTGTTGCTCGGCCCAATGCATCGGCCCGCCACGATAGGCGGGGAAGCCGTAGCCATGGACCATGACCAGATCGATGTCGCTTGCCCGCTGTGCGATCCCCTGCTCCAGCAGGCGCGCGCCCGCATTCACCATGGCGCACAGGATACGCTGCGATATTTCCGTATCTTTGACTGGCCTGCGCGCGATGCCACGCGCGCCCGACACGGTTTCGATCAACACGTCGATTTCCGGATCGGGGCTGCCCTTGCGCCCGTCGTAAACATAATAGCCCTTGCCACTCTTCTGCCCGAAGCGGCCAAGCGCACAGATGCGATCGGCGACCAGCGGATAGCGTCCCGGCCGCGCCCATTCGCGCCGCTGCTGGCGGACGCGCTGGATCACGTCCAGCCCGGCCATGTCGCGCATCGCGAACAGGCCCATCGCGAAGCCGAATTCGCGCATGACGGCATCAACCTGCCAGGGTGTGGCTCCATCCTCGATGAGGAAATCCGCCTCCCGCCCATAGGCATCGAGGATGTAGTTGCCGATGAAGCCTTCGCCATTGCCCGCCAGCACGCGAAGTCCAAGCACGACGGCCCCGAGGTGGAGGTGCGCGTCGCCCAGGTCTGGACCTTTCGCGACGACCTGGTCGCGCGAATGGAAATGTACGCCGAGCGAGACGAAGCCCTCGAAGCCGCCGGG
>CBHCMH010000145.1:0-5610 GCA_965974445.1 uncultured Rhizorhapis sp. | reverse complement strand
ATCAAGGAAGCGGGCGGCCAGTTCGCCGGTCAGTTCCCCGTCCCGCTGCGCCAGAACCCCATTGACGAACGTGTAGCGGAAGCCACCCACCGGGCGCCGGAACCGCGCCTTTCCGCCCGGAACATCATGCACCTTCTTCTCGACATCCCAGTGCAGTTTATCGAGATCGAAGACGGCGATGTCCGCAATCGCGCCTTCCGCGATGACGCCGCGATCCTTCAGCCCGAGGATGAGCGCCTGATCGAGCGACATGCGCTTCACCGCAGTTTCCAGCGTCATGTCGGGACGATCGCGTACATGACGGGTCAGGACGAGCGTGGTGTCGCCCGCGCCGTCGAACATGCCAATATGCGCACCAGCGTCGCTGGCGCTGATGATGCTCTCGTCCGCCGCCAGCAACTGCCCGACGATCTGGTCGTCCGTGTTGGTGAAGGGATAGACAAACTCGGGCTCGAAATCATTTTCCAGCACCCAGTCGGCCAGAATGTCGGACGGATGGTCCTCGCGCTCGTTCAGGACGACGTCGAACGTCTTGCCGATATAATCCTCATATTCCGCTTTGCCGACCTTGACGATCCGGAAGCCGCGGATCATGCCGCCGCTCGGAAAGCCCTCCTTCACGGCATCCCAGTCGGCGCGCGCCTGGGCCCGCCATTCAGGGTCGGACAGACGCCTACGCTTTTCCTCGATCGGCATGTCCGGCTGCACCACGGCATTCCAGTTGGGCACATAGATGAAGACCATCGCCTGGTGGAAGTTCACCAGCAATTCGATGGATCGCGGCGAGGCCAGGAAATGGAAGTTGGCGCCCTTGGCCCGCTCTTCCCTGGCCATGTTCATCAACCGGGGATGATAATCGGGGTCATCGGGACGCTGGTAGATGCCGTTCGACAGCACCGGCACACCGCCATGCACGATGGAATAGCCGCAATATTCGCGCAGATCCTTCTCTTGCTGATCCAGGCTGCCCATGTCCGGGATCACCTGAAACACGCCGTTATATTTCTGGGCGACGCTGAATATCCCGGCCAGTTCCTTTTCATCGGCATGGAAGCTGGGAACCAGATCGCCCTGAGGATTGCGGTCGAACCGCGAACTGGAAATGCCGAAGGCGCCCGCAGCCATGGCGGAGTCGAAATTGGCGGTGATCCGGCTGATCTCTTCGTCGTTGGAGGCGCGGGTCCAGGCGTCATGTCCGAGTTCAAAGGTGCGCAGCAGAGAATGGCTGACGAGCGACGCGACATTCACACCGAACCGGCGGCTGCGCATCTCGGCGGCATATTCGTCGAAATTCTCCCAGGTCCAGGGAACTTCCTGTTCGAACGTGTCCTTCGGCAGATCCTCGATATAGCTGAAGATCGTAGCGAGATCGGACACATTTTCCTTGCGAACCGGGGCCAGACCGAGCGAGCAATTGCCGATCAGGACGGTCGTCACGCCATGCTGCAATATGGGGTCGCACGCCGGATCCCAGAACAGCGAGCCGTCATAATGGGTGTGCGTGTCGATGAAGCCGGGGCTGACATAACAGCCCGATGCGTCGTACACTTGGGAGGCTCCCGCCGCCAGATCGGGGCCGACCTCGACAATGCGGCCGTCCGCCAAGCGAACGTCCGCCACGAATGCAGGCGCACCCGTGCCGTCGATGACCTGACCACCCTTGATCAAGACACTGCCCACATTCTTTGACACCTTCATCTCCTTCAGTCGGAACGTTCGAGCTATCATGCCGGTTTATCCGCATGGATCGCGCAGCCAACGTCCCACCGGACTAAGACCGGCGAACCGCTGCTGCTACTCTCCCTTCTCAGGAGCAAGGAGAGGTATCGATGACCGAAGTTTCCCAAGTCGCCTACTCGACGCAGGACATAGAGGCGACAGCGCTCGACATGGTTGCCAAGGATGGGGTCGGGCCGTTCTTTTTCGCCGAATTCCCGCTTTACGACCTGACTTATCAGGGCAAGGCCGCGCATTATGACAGGATACAGGTCGCCTTCGGGTACAAGGGGGATCTGCAGATCGAACTACTCCAGGTGCCGGCGGGTGGACATTCCATCTATGCCGAGGGGATCGCCGGGCGACGCGAACTGTTCCACCACAGCTACGTCAAAAGTGACGAGGATTATGATGCGATCGTCGCCCGCCATGAACAGGCCGGCGAGATGGCGACCTACAAGGGTGTATCGCTCGCGGGGGAGGACCGTATCCGTTTCTGCTATGTAGATGCGCGCGAGCGGCTGGGCCATTTCGTCGAAATATTGGAGACCAAGAAAATGGTCGGCCCGGCCGCACGGATTTTCGACGTCTACGAACAGATGAAGCAGGCGGCGAAGGGTTGGGACGGAAAGGATCCGATCCGCCAGATGGCGGATCTTTTCTGAACGCAGGCCGGCCAGGCGGGCCGGTCTCCCCCAATGCTGCCCCGGCTTTGGCCGGGGCCTTCCAACCACGCGCGCTGGCGCGGCCCTATTGAAATGGCGAGATCATCACCTTGCACTGGCGCGGTGAGGTGCGCAGGGATTCGAACATGTCCGGCACCGCTTCCAGACCGATCACGTCGGTGACCATTTGGCGAGGTTCGACAGCACCCGCGTCCAGCACATTGACCGACATTTCGAACTCGCCGCGCGTGTAGAGCTGCGGGAAAAGAAGCTGCAATTCGCGCATACCGAGACCAGCCGGAACGATCGGATCGTCGCCAAAGCAATAGCCCAGGGAAACCAGCCGTCCGCCATGCCGCGCATAGGCGGCAGCCGCCATGAGCATGCCGGGGCGGCCCACGCATTCTACCACCACATCAGCCGCTTCCCCCATCGGCAATGCGCCATAATGGCGGGCAAAGCCGTCACCGCTGGAGGGAGCCTCGGGCAGGAAGACGCCAGTGGCCCCCATCGTTTCAGCAATAGCGCGCCGTTCAGGGACTTTTTCGATGACATAGGCCCGGGCGGCGCCAAAACGGCGAGCCCAGAAGAGAGCGGCAAGACCGATCGGCCCCGCTCCGACGATCGTCACGACATCGCCCGGCACGATCCGCGCGGCCACGACCCCATGAAGGGCGACAGCGAGCGGTTCGGCCAACGCGGCATCATTGAGGGACACTGTAGAGGGTAACCGGATGGCGGACGTCGGATCGACCGCGACATATTCCGCATAGCCGCCGGACGTGAACTGCATCGATGCGCAGCGCGCCGGCAAGCCCTGGCTGCATGCGGCACAATGGCCGCAGCCGAAGATCGGCATGACGGCAATCTTGTCACCCGCCGCGACCCCCTCGACGCTCCGTCCGACCTCGACGATCTCTCCGCTGATCTCATGCCCGAAGATGGTACCGGCGGGCGGCACATAGCCGTGTCCCTCCGACATGTGCAGATCGGACCCGCAAATGCCGCATCGGGCGACTCTCACAAGGACCTGGTTTTCCGCCGGCATTGGATCGGCAACCGTATCGAGTTCGAGCGGCTGGCCGACCTGCTGGAATAGAACTGCACGCATAGAAGCCTTTCATCATTCGCCGGCGCAGCCTGGTGACGCAGACCGTCGTCAATCAACCGACCGTCTCAGGGCCGCCAGAATTACCGGAGTCCGCGATCACGCGATCTCGCGCTCCGTTACCAGCCCTTCCAGCGCGCCGGCGGCGCGCCAGTCCTCCAATATCTTCACAAAGGCGAACAGGCCGCCGCCGAAAGACCCGTTGCGGACGAGCTTGCGGGACGGTTTGCCTTCGTCATTCCAGAAGCTGGGCGTGCATTCCGCCCATTGTTCGATGACTGCGGAAGCATTGTCTTCGTGGAACTGTACCCACGCGCGCTCCACATCTTCCGCGACTTCGACCCTCTTCAGGTCGCGCGCGCCCATCTCCGCGATGATATAGGCGATATGGCGTGCCTGTTCGTTCATCATGTGGGGGAAATTCGGCCCCCAAGGGGTTTGGGTGGTGCTCAGGATGAAGAGGTTCGGAAAGCCGTTGACGAGCATGCCATGCAACGTCGTAGCGCCGTCGTGCCATTTCTGGCCGAGCGTCAGCGCGTTCCGACCGATGACGGGCATGACCGCGTCATTATTATAGGCCGCCAGTTCAAAGCCCGTCGCATAAACAAGGCAGTCAACTTTGAATTCCTTGCCCTGAACGATCAGCGCATCTTCGGTGATCCGCTCCACGCCATGCCCTGCCGTATCGATCAGGTGCACATTGGGGCGGTTGAAGGTGTCCAGATAATCGTCGTGAAAGCAGGGCCGCTTGCAAAGCCGATTGTACCATGGCTTGAGCGCCTCGGCCGTTTCCTTGTCCTTCACGACATCGTCGATCCGCTTGCGTACCGATTCCATGTAGGCAAAATCAGCCATCTGGAACATTTCGCCCAGTTGCTGCGGCGTCATGTCGGCTGTGGCCTTGCTCATCACGGCATGGATCATCTTCGTCCAGCCATCATCAACCTGATCCTCGGGGCAAGGAATGCCCATGACCACTGCCGTGTAATTGTCCATCCGACGCTGCTGCCAGCCGGGCGTCAACGATTTGAACCATGCCTGATCGGTCGGATGATCGTTCCTGTATCCGATCGAGGACGGCGTGCGCTGGAAGACATATAGTTCGTTCGCCGCCGCGCCGAGATGGGGCACGCACTGCACGGCGGTCGCGCCCGTGCCGATGATCGCGACATTCTTGTCCTTCAGCTTGTCGAGACCACCCAGCGCGTCGCCGCCGGTATAGTCATAGTCCCAGCGGCTGGTGTGGAAGCTGTGGCCCTTGAAGGTCTCTATGCCTTGCACGCCCGGCAGCTTGGGCGTCTGGAGGGGGCCGGAGGCCATGATGAAGGACCGCGCCCAGAGGCGGTCGCCCCGATCGGTGCTGATCAGCCAGCGCCCACGTTCCTCGTTCCAGCGCGCCTCGGTGATCTGGGTGTGGAAAAGGGCCTTCTCATACAGATCAAATTTCCGGCCAATCCGCTGGGAATGTTCGAAAATTTCCGGCGCGCGCGCATATTTCTCCGTGGGCATATAGCCCGTTTCCTCGAGAAGCGGCAGATAGATGAACGATTCCACGTCACAAGCCGCCCCAGGATAGCGGTTCCAGTACCATGTTCCGCCGAAATCGCCGCCCTTCTCGACAATGCGGACGTCGGAAACGTCGTTCTCCTTCAGTCGCGCTCCCGCAAGCAGACCGCCGAAGCCGCCGCCCAGGATGACGACCTCAAGCTCCTCCTCGATAGGGGCGCGTTCGACGCGCTCTGCATAGGGATCTTCGAGATAATGCGCCAGCGTGCCTTCCATCTTCACATATTGCGCGGTGCCATCGGAGCGCAGGCGCTTGTCGCGTTCTTCCCTGTATTTTTTGAGCAGGGCGTCAGGATCGAAGGTAAAGCCACCGGTATTATCCGCCATTTTCCTAATCTCTCAGTCAATTTGCAGGCAGCGCGCCCGACATTCTCCCGGCTCCCCTTATTCGGCGATCACGACACCGACATCGTCCGTGCGGACAGGTGATGCGAATGTGACGGGCAGGCGGTGGGGCACGATCCGGGGAAGGCTTTTGGCTGATATCGTCCGATCGCGCTAGGACGATCCAATCGAAACCCGCTATGACCTGATGTTGAACAATATTGCCCATTC
>CBHCMH010000144.1:0-5624 GCA_965974445.1 uncultured Rhizorhapis sp. | reverse complement strand
TGGGGCATGGCCCGGAATTTCGATATCGAGGACACCGGTTTCACCGCCCGTATGAAGCAGCAGCAGGGCGCGGTCTTCATGGAGGATGTCTAGGTGCTGGAGGCGCAGCAGCGATCGATGGACGCCAATCCGGACCTGAAGCTGCGCGGTTACAATATTGATGAAGGCGGAGTGAAGGCGCGCAATGCGATCCGCCGGATGATCAAGGCGAATGCCGAGGCTGACCGACCGGCGATCGCCGCCGAATAGCATCAGGGAAAATATATGGACATCTCAAAACTCAAGGCGATCGATGTCCACGTCCATGCGGAGGTGTCCTGCCGTCAGCCCGAAGACCCCATTATGGGCGAGTTCTTCGATTATTCGACCAAATATTTCAAGGCGGACCGCAAGCGGCCGACCATTCCCGAAACCATCGCCTATTATCGCGAAAAGCAGATCGGTTTCGTCATGTTCACGGTGGACATGGAAGCCGGAACCGGGATCAAGCGCATTTGCAATGAGGAGATAGCGGAGCATGCGGCGGCGAACAGCGACATCATGATCGCCTTTGCCTCCATCGACCCGCACAAGGGCAAGTTCGGCGCTTTGGAAGCCCGCCGTCTGGTCGAGGATTATGGCGTCAAGGGCTTCAAGTTCCATCCGCCGATGCAGAATTTCGATCCGGGCGACCGCATGGCCTGGCCGCTTTACGAGGTGATTGCCGAATATGGCCTGCCCGCCATCTTCCATACTGGCCATAGTGGCATGGGCACCGGCATGAAAGGCGGCGGCGGCGTGCGTCTGAAATATGGTCAGCCGATCATGGTGGACGATGTCGCGGTCGATTTCCCCGACATGAAGATCATCCTGGCCCACCCCAGCTGGCCCTGGACCGACGAGAGCCTGTCGATGGCGCTCCACAAGGAGAATGTGTACATCGACCTGTCCGGATGGTCGCCCAAATATTTCCCCAGGCAGATCATCCAGTACGCCAACACGCAGCTTCGCAAGAAGATGTTGTTCGGTTCCGACTACCCCCTCATCCGCCCCGACATTTGGATGGATGCTGCAAAGGAAGCCGGATTTCGGGAAGATGTGCTGCCTGGCATCATGAAGGACAATGCCGCGCGGTTGCTGGGGTTGTCCTAGCTGGTTTTGATCGAACGGATCGCGTCCATGGCGATGCTGTAGGAGCGTTTGCGTGCTTCATGGTCGAACATCTGGCAGGTGACGATGATTTCGTCCGTCCCGGTGCGCGCGATGAAGCGGCGCAGGTCCGCTTCTACCGTCTGCCGTCCGCCGATGGCGGCAGCGCGCAGCACATTGTCCAGCATGGCACGGGCGGACGGCGGCAGGCTGTCATGATAGCCCTCGACCGGCGGCTGCAACTTGCGCGGCCGCCCGGTGCGCAGCGCCACGAAGGCTTGCTGCATGGACGAGGCCAGAAAGCGGGCCTCCTCGTCCGTTTCCGCAGCAAAGATATTATAGCCCAGCATGAGGTGCGGCTGTTTCAAATGCTCGGACGGCTGAAACTTGGTCCGATAATGCTCGATTGCCTCGTCCATGGCATCGGGTGCAAAATGGGAAGCGAAGGCGTAGGGAAGGCCGAGCATGGCGGCCAGATGCGCGCCGAACAGGCTGGAGCCCAGAATCCAGATTTCGACCTGCTCGCCCGCTCCGGGCACCGCCATGATGCCCAGATCGGGATCCCCAGCGAAATAGGCCTGCAGTTCCATGATATCGCGGGGGAACTGATTGGGATCGGTCTGCAGATTGCGGCGGAGCGCCATCGCGACGCGCTGGTCCGACCCCGGCGCGCGGCCAAGGCCAAGGTCGATCCGGCCTGGAAAGAGCGCTGCCAGGGTGCCGAACTGCTCGGCAATGACGAGTGGGCTGTGGTTGGGCAGCATGATGCCGCCAGCGCCAATACGAATTCGGGACGTGGCCGCGCCCGCGTGCGCAAGCACCAGCGAGGTCGCGGCGCTTCCGATGCCGGGCATGCCATGATGTTCCGCGACCCAGTAACGCTGATAGCCCAGCGTCTCGACATGGGCGGCAAGATCGGCGGCGTTGGCGAGCGCGGCGGCGACGTCGCTTCCCTCTGTCACGGGCACAAGGTCGAGAACGGAAAAACTGGTCATCGCGCGGATATGGGGCAAGGGGCAGGGTGGGACAAGTCGTGGTTTGGAAACGGGGGGCCGGTCCAGTCTTGCAATGCGGACCCTGATCCGCCAAGCACCTGAAGACAGTGCAAACCTATTACAGGGCAGGTCAGTCATTGGCGACGAACGAACCGGACAGTGAACTGCATGATGAAGTTGGGGAGCTCGACGATATCGTCGGTTTCCATATCCGCTTGGCGCATGTGGCGGTGTACCGGCACTTTATGGAGACATTCGCGGATCTCGACCTGACGCAGAAGCAGGTTTCGGTTCTGTGGCTGATCGACGATCATCCCGATATTGCGCAGGCTGATCTTGGACGCCGGTTGCGGATCGACCGGGCGACCATCATGGCCATCGTGAACCGTTTGCAGCGGCGCGGCTATGTCCAGCGCGGGCAGTCGAAGCTGGATGGCCGCCGTCAGACGTTGAACCTGACGGTCGAGGGTAGAAGCGCGCTGGAGGCCGCGCAGGCGGCGATTCAGGAACATGAGCACTGGCTGAAGGCGCGTTTCACCGAAGCTGAGATCCAGACGTTGATGACGCTGCTTCGGCGCATTCACGAATGAGCCCGACCGGCCGGCGCCGTCCGAATGTTTTCCGTCCGACTAACCTAGGATAATTCGCCCGCGCGCGTCCTGCGCTACCTTTGCGGCTTCGACAATGACACTGGCGGCTGCAGCGTCAGCCGCAATCAGGAGCAGCGGCGATGAATATGCATTTGGCGGACAGGATGTTCGGCCGGGCGGGGCGGTCGGAACGAAATCTGCGTCGGACCTACACATCCGGACGGCGAGAATCCCGACGCATGCAATCCTTGATCGGGATGGCTGGCCTTGCCGGAATTGGCTATCTCGTCTGGCGCATTGCGTCTGGCGGCCGGGGTCAGGGCAGAGCGTCTGACGAGCAATCGACGGACGAACGATGGTGGCGCAATCTGGTGCCTCATATGAGCGAGGCCGCGCGGATAGACAGCCTGCAGGCGCTCTATATTTCGGAACTGCAGGAATTGCGCCACGCCGATGGCGAAGTAACTTCGCTGCTCGATCGCCTCGCCAGATCCGCCGCCAATGAGGAACTGGGCAAGCGCCTCCGGCGTCACAAGGACAAGGTCGAACTGCAACGCCGACGGGTTCGGGAAATCCTTCAGCAATTTGGCGCCGAGGGCACGACGCACCGGGACAATGCGATGCGCGCGCTGGAAGCGGAAGCCGAAAAGATGCTGAAGATCAAGGCGGACCCGCTGCTGCGCGATGCAGCGATCGTGGCCTCATTTCAGCGGATTATCCACTATCGCATTGCGACGTTGGGTACATTGGCGGCTTATGCCCAGCTATTGGGCCGGGATGCGGAATCCAGCGAATTGGCGGAATGGTCGGATGCCGAGGGCGGTCTTGACCACGACCTTACCGAACTGGCGGAAGCCACGATCAATCGCGGCGCGGCCCGGACGGCACAAACCGCCTGACGGGCAAAGGCTTATCGTCGGCGAGCCCGCCGCTGGTCGGCCCTGATATTCAGGGCCGAGGGAAGGGGGCCGAGGCGCGGAGCGGAGCCAATGGTGCGGACGGCGGGACTTGAACCCGCACTTCCTGTCGGAAAGCAGATTTTAAGTCTGCTGCGTCTACCGATTTCGCCACGTCCGCGACCATATTGGCCCGTTGCAGCAACTGCGCGGTACCGCGGGGATCAGTGCACGAATTGCCGTTCGCGCGTCAAGTCACAGTAGTGCAGGCCGGGTATTTACCGGCGTTGATCCGCCGGAGCGCTCAGGCGTTCAGCCGTTCGCGCATTTCCTTGCCGGGCTTGAAGTAGGGGACGCGCTTTGCGCTGACACTGACGGATTCACCCGTGCGCGGATTGCGTCCCGTTCGGGCCTCGCGGGCGCGGGTTGTGAAGGCGCCGAAACCCCGAAGCTCCACCCGTCCTCCGGCTGCCAGTCGGTCTATGATCTCCTGGAAGAACAAGTCGATGACTTTTTCGACTTCCTGAAGCGTCAGGCCCTGGTTTTCGTCGGCCAGCTTCTGCATGAGTTCTGATCTAATCATCCGAGTTCCCCAACCCCTGCTTTCCTTAACGATCTTACTAAACATTTGATTGCAGGGAAATATTGAAAGTCGAACGGGGGCCGGGAATCGTCCCTTAACGGACCATTTTACAAGATTTTACAATTTTGATGCCGCCACGCGACCAAAAAAGAAGCCCGCCAGACCGAAATCTGGCGGGCTCCATGCCTATAGCTATATATCGTTGATTTTATTCGGCCTTTTGCTTCAGCGCTTCGCCCAGAATGTCGCCGAGCGATGCGCCCGAGTCTGACGAGCCATATTGCGCAACTGCCTGCTTCTCTTCGGCAATCTGAAGCGCCTTGACGGAGAAGTTCGGCTTTTTGCTGCGGTCGAAACCGATGACCATGGCGTCAAGCTTCTGGCCGACCTGGAAGCGGTCCGGACGCTGCTCGTCACGATCGCGGCCCAGGTCGCTGCGCTTGATGAAGCCGGTCGCGCCATCTTCGCCTGCCTGCACTTCAAGGCCGCCATCGCGAACTTCAAGCACGGTGACGGTGACGGTCGCGCCTTTGTTGAGGCCGCTGGAGGCCGCCGACGCACCCGCGCCCGGTGCGCCCTTTTCAAGCTGCTTCATGCCAAGCGAAATACGCTCCTTCTCGATGTCGATGTCGAGAACGACCGCCTGGACGACTTCGCCCTTGCGATGCAGGTTAAGCGCGTCTTCACCCGAAATGCCCCAGGCGATGTCCGACATGTGGACCATGCCGTCAACGTCGCCGTCCAGGCCGATGAACAGGCCGAATTCGGTGGCGTTCTTGACTTCGCCTTCAACGACGCTGCCAACCGGATGACGATCGGCGAAGCTGTCCCAGGGGTTCGACTGCGCCTGCTTGAGGCCGAGCGAGATGCGGCGCTTGTCCTGATCGACTTCCAGAACCAGCACTTCGACTTCCTGGCTGGTGGAAACGATCTTGCCGGGATGGACGTTCTTCTTGGTCCAGCTCATTTCGGAGACGTGCACCAGACCTTCGATGCCGGGCTCCAGTTCGACGAAAGCGCCATATTCAGTGATGTTGGTGACGCGGCCCGACAGCTTGGCGCCGATCGGGTACTTGGCGCCTGCGCCTTCCCATGGATCGCTTTCAAGCTGCTTCATGCCCAGCGAGATGCGCTGCGTGTCGCGGTTGATGCGGATGATCTGGACGCGGACAGTGTCGCCGATGTTGATCATCTCATTGGGGTGGTTGACCCGCTTGTAGCTGAGGTCGGTGACATGGAGCAGGCCGTCAATGCCGCCCAGATCGACGAACGCGCCGTAATCGGTGATGTTCTTGACTACGCCCTCGATAACCTGGCCCTCGTGCAGGGTCTGGATAAGGCCGCTGCGCTGCTCGGCGCGGGTTTCTTCCAGAATGGCGCGGCGCGACACGACGATGTTGCCGCGGCGGCGATCCATCTTCAGGATCTGGAA
>CBHCMH010000143.1:0-5639 GCA_965974445.1 uncultured Rhizorhapis sp. | reverse complement strand
GACATGGCCGTTTTCCAGGAATTGGTCATGCTCGGCCAGTTGCACCTTCGCGGCGCAGTGACTGTCGAGCCGCGACGCCAGCGCCGCCGAAAAATTCGACCCGATATGCTGCACGATCAGGGTCGGGGGACAATTGTCGGGCCAGCCCTGCAGCAATTGAATCAGCGCTTCTACGCCGCCCGTCGATGATCCGATGGCGATGATGTTGCCGTTGGGCCGAAATTCGGCGGCACTGCGGGTCACCGCCTGGCGCGGCTCGACCTTGCGAATACGGCTGCGCGCCGCATGGCGGACGATGTCCGCCAGTTCATTGTCATTGAACGGCCCCTGCGGCTTTGCGTAGCAATCGACCGCACCCAACTCCAGCGCGCGCATCGTCGTTTCCGCGCCCTTGTGGGTAAGGCCGGAGACAACCACGACCGGCATCGGGCGCAGGGTCATGATCTTTTCCAGGAAATCGAGGCCGCTCATGCCTGGCATCTCGATGTCCAGGGTAATGACATCGGGATTGAGCTCCTTGATGAGCTGCCGCCCTTCCAGCGCATTGCTGGCCGCGCCGACAACCTTGATTTCGGGATCACGGTTCAGGCTGGCGCTCAGCAGCGCGCGCATGGTGGGGGAATCATCGACGACAATGGCTCTGACGGTCATTCTGCATGCTTTCTGTAAATGGTGGGACCGACAGGCTCGCAATATTCCGCGGCTGGACCGACCAGCCGTTCGCTATGGCCGATATAGAGATAGCCGCCCGGCTGCAGCGTCGCACACAGCCGATCGAGCAGCTTTGCCTTGGTCTGTTCGTCGAAATAGATCATGACATTCCGGCAGAAAATTACATCGAACATACCTTTTAACGGCCAGTTGCCGAGCAGGTTTAGCTGCCGGAACCGAACAAGGCTGCGAACCGTGTCCGACATCGTGATATTGGCACCGTTCGTAACGACCCAATTCTGTTTGAGGCGGAGGGGCATTTCCTCGGTAACATGGGCCGGATAGGTCGCCGCGTTGCCCGCTTCGATCACATGATCCGCCAGGTCGCTCGCCAAAAGCGCGATATCGCTTCCTGCGATCCGCTGCCCCATCGTCTTGTCATCGCCGAGCAGGGTCATGATCAGGGAATAGACTTCCTCCCCGCTGGAACAGCCGGCCGACCACATGCGCACCCGGCCACCACCCAAGGCCCGGCGCACTAGCACCGGCCGCACTTCACGCGCGAACTGCTCGAAATGGTGGTTCTCACGAAAGAATTTCGGGTGGTTCGTCGGCAGCGCAGTGATCGCCCGCCGCCGTTCGCCCGCATCTGTGTTCAGGAGGCGCAGATATTCGGCAAAGGTCGTAACCTCCCGTTCCCGCAGATATTTGGTGAGGCGGGAATAGATGAGCATCGCCTTGCCTTCCGGCATGACAATGCCGGCATCGGCGTAGACGAGCTTCGACAGCGCCTGAAAATCCTCCCTGGAGTAGGCGAAATCGACCGCCCCTTCATACGGGCTCTTGGTGGCGGCGAGCGCGCTCATGCCGCCTCGGCCAGGCGCGTGCGGCCCAGTTCCGCCGCAACAATGCTTTCGACGTCAAGGATCAGCGCCACCCGGCCGTCGCCCAATATGGTCGCGCCGGCCACCCCATCAATCTGCTGGAAGTTCGTCTCCAGGCTCTTGATGACCACCTGGCGCTGATCCTTGATCGCATCGACCATCAATACCGAGTGGCCCGCGGTTTCCGATTCAACCACGATCAGCACCGCCTCGGTCGGATCGGTTGTGGCACCCTCAATACCCAGCCTGTTGCCGACATGTTGCACGGGCAGGAACTGGCCGCGAACATTCAGCATGAACTTGCCTCCGCCCAGGCGGCGCACTTCCTGCGGACCCGGCCGCAGGCTTTCAACAATATGGGTCAAAGGCACGACCAGCGTCTGGTCCCCAACCCCGACAATCATCCCGTCAGCGATGGCGAGCGTGAGAGGCAGCGCCAGCGTGAAGGTGCTGCCATGGCCGGGACGGGACGAAATGCTGATCCGCCCTCCCAACGCCTGCACATTCTGCCGCACGACATCCATGCCGACGCCGCGCCCGGAAATGTTGGAGACGACCTGGGCGGTGGAGAAGCCCGGTGCGAAGATGAGATTGTCGATCTCCTCGTCGCTCAACTGCGCGTCGGGCGCGATCAGGCCGCGTTCGACCGCCTTGGCAAAGACGCGTTCGCGATTGATGCCGCGTCCGTCGTCCGAAACGCAGATGAGGATGCGACCGCCCCGGTGCTCGGCACTCAGGCGCACGACGCCTTCGGCGTTCTTGCCCGACGCCAGCCGATCCTCCGGCGATTCAAGGCCATGATCAATGGCATTGCGGATAAGGTGGGTCAGCGGCTCGCCGATGCGTTCGACCACCGTCTTGTCCAGTTCCGTCCCCTCGCCTTCGATGTCCAACCGGACGCGCTTGCCGGTTTCCGTCTCCAGTTCGCGAACAATCCGCGGCACGCGGCTGAAGACCGAACGGATCGGCTGCGCGCGGATCGACATGGCGCAATCCTGAAGCTCCCGCGTCAGATGGTCGAGGTCCGCGACTTCCGCGATCTGCGACAGTCCCTGCGTGGAAAGCTGCTGCGCCAGCATTGCCTGCGTAATGACCAGTTCGCCTACCGTGTTGACCAGTCGATCCAGCTTTTCCAGATCCACGCGGATGGTCTGCCCGGCCTTCGGCGCTGCCGACGCAGAACCCGAGATGGGCATTTCGGGCTTGGCAACTGGTGTATTCGGCGCTGCGGCCTCGACCGTCTGAACCGGGGCAGCCGCTGCCGCCGGGATGGTCTCCGCCAACGCCTCTGGAGCGGCCGCTACGGCCATGAACTCCGGCTCTTCAACGACCGGCTCGGCATCCACTTCCTCGATGCGCAGCTGGCATGCAGGGCCGATGAAGTCGAAAATGTCGGCAATATCGGAACGGGCGACGCTGGCGGGCAGGCGATAATGCCATTCCAAATAGGCAGCCTCGGCATCGAACGCATCGAGATCGGGTATGTCGTCTATATCCACATGGACGCAACGCGCGCCGAGATCGACCAGCTCGCGCAGCAGGAGCAGCGGTTCGCTTCCGTTCAGCATCGCAGCTGGAAGCGGGCGGACAACGACCAGCCATTCCTTTTCGGGGGCATCGGCGCTTTCAGGCAAGTCCAGCGAGTTCAGCAAACCATCAAGATCGAAGTCCAGCCCCACGATTTCGGGAATGGCGGGTTCAACCTCTGGCTGAGCCTCGACAGCCCCATCAACCGCATCGCCGCCCTCGGCTGCGCTATCGGCGATCTCTTCGAGCTGACGGCTCATCTCGGCATCGTCTGGCGTATCGCAATCGCCCTTGATCGCATTTACATGGTCGGTGAGTATATCGAAGGCCTTGAACAGGGTAGTCAGCAACCCGCCCGTCAATGGCCGTTCGCCGTCGCGCACCTGGGCAAGCACGGTTTCGAACTTGTGCGTATATTGCTGAAGCGCAGTGAAGCCGAAGGCCCCCGCCCCGCCCTTGATCGAGTGGACGGCACGGAAAATGCTGTTGATGGCTTCGCTGTCCTGAGGATTGGATTGGCAGGCGATCAGGCCGATTTCGGCGCTGCTCAACCCTTCATCGCATTCCTGAAGGAAAATCTGCTGGATATCATCCTGGTTCATGTCCCTTGGTCCTCTCAAAGCGCCTGAACGGCATGGCCGGAAAGATGACGCTGCAATCCTGCGATCCTGACCGCGCCCGCAAATGCTTCGCTCGGCTGTTCAACGGAGAACGCCTGCTCACGCCTGACCGCGGTGACTGCGGCACTGACCAGAAGCTGCAGGCCGCATTGCCCGATTTGACGGACTTTGCTGGCCTCGATCACCACGCCAGGCCCGCCGCCAAGCGCGTCGGAAAGCTCCAGCGCCAATCCGGTGGCGACTGTCCGGTCAACGACCTCTGGAAGATTTATGGTCTTCATGCCTTTAGTCCTTTCTTCCATTATCCCGCGCGGCGCAGGCGCGTTGCGGTGGGCCGACCCGGCATGCGAAGCTGGGGGAGAGCGCCGCCCGCGATGTTGAAGCCGTTCACAAGCCTTGCGAGCTGATCTGCCTCCGATGTCAGGCTTCGCGCGGCTGCGGTGCTCTGTTCGACCATTGCGGCATTCTGCTGTGTGCTCTTGTCCATTTCGCGTACCGACTTGTTCACCTGTTGCAGGTTCGCGGCCTGACTTTCTGTCGTGGCGGAAATCTCGGAGACGAGCGAACGGACCTCGCCGATCCGCACGACAATGTGATCCAGCATCTCGCCCGTGCGGCCGACCAGCCGCACGCCATTTTCAACCTGGCCGGAGCTAGTGGCGATCAGTTCCTTGATGTCGCGGGCGGCGTCCGCCGAACGCTGGGCAAGCGCACGCACCTCATTGGCGACGACTGCAAAGCCCTTGCCCGCGTCGCCCGCCCGCGCGGCTTCCACGCCCGCATTGAGCGCCAGCAGGTTTGTCTGGAAGGCAATGCCGTCGATGACGGTCACGATGTTGGCGATCTGCGACGAGGATTTTTCAATGCCATCCATGGCGGTGATCGCCTGCTTGACGACTTCGCCGCCCAGCGTTGCCTCCCGCTCGGTATCCGATACGGCCGCGCCGGCCTCCACCGTGCTTTTAGCGATCTCGTGAACGGAGCCAGTGACCTGGTCCATCGCAGCAGCGGTTTGTTCAAGTGCGGAGGCCTGCTGTTCCGTGCGCCGCGACAGATCCTCGGTCGCATCGCTGATCTCAGCCGAACCGTTATGAACGCTCTCGGCGCTGTTCGCCACCGAACCCAGCACGCCGCACATCTGGTCCGCCATGGCGTTGAAATCATCGGCAACCCTTGCGTAGGCGTCCGGCAGGCCGTGCAGGCGCACGGACAAGTCGCCTTCGGCCATTTTTTTCAACGCCGTGCCAAGCTGCTCCACCACATTTTCGCGGTTGGCCGTTTCGGCTTCGAAATAGGCGCTGAGCGCAATATCCAGATCGAGCAGCGCGGTCTTTACAAGCGCGGCGATACGCCGTGCGACTGCCTTCTGCCCCAGCGGCCCGGCAATGCCAGTTCCCGCGGTCGCGGCGATCAGCTGTTCGAGGACAATCGCATATCCGCCGATATACCAGCTGGGCTCAAGGCCGACCCGCGAATGAACTGCGCCGATCCGTTCCGCGGCCGCATGATAAGACGCGGTGGGTGCACCAGAAAACAGCCTGTCCCAATGCTCCGCCTGCTTCGCGCTGGCCTGTTGAGCCGCCGCCGGAGAGGAGAAGTGGCCAGAGAGGCCGGGCGTCGCGGCAATCGCTCCATAGAGCCGTTCAAGGGCGGCCTGCACATGGCGACCCAGCGATTTGCGGATGGCGGGAAACTGATCATAGTCCTTCCGCTCGAACCCATAGAAGGTCAGCCGCCGATCCAGCTTGTTGCTGGAGCTATTGTCGATCGCCATTAGTATATCCCTTTGTCATGCCCACCTTGATAACGGCCGGGCGAGAGGGTTTTTGAAAGAATAGCAGGGAGGGCGCACCGAACAGGCGCGCCCTTGCCGTTCAGAACTCGGTCCAGTCGTCATCGGCAGGCGCAGCCTTGACGGCGGCGTTGCCGTTGAAGGCCACCACCGGTGCCTTGCGAG
>CBHCMH010000142.1:0-5684 GCA_965974445.1 uncultured Rhizorhapis sp. | reverse complement strand
CATTGGAGCAAGAACGCAGCCGTAAAGCCGCCCCGGCTGATCTTGTTATTGAGATTGCGTTCGTTTTCCGTGACGCCGATCTGCGCCAGCTTTTCCGCAAGCTGTGCATAGGTGATCCCCCTTCCCTTCAACTCGCCCTTTAACAGGTTCTTCGCGCGGGTCTCAAACTCAATCGTTACGGGGTCGGACTTAGCGGCCACGGCATACACTCCAAATTTTCATCGTATTTGATGATATATACCGTTGATCTTAAATATATAAACCATCATATCAAGTGCACAAATTTGCCGGGTCCGCAAGCTTGCTTTTGCCGGATCGCACGCCCCACACCGGGACTTTGTCCCGCCAAACGGACGCTTCGCTTTCATCCTATTGATTTTAGCTATATGGTCTCGGGAAATTGGTTGTTTCCCGCGTGGCGAGTCGAGTTGATGGCCGGGTTACATGGCCAGGGACCGCCCCGCACAGGAGGGGAGAGCCTGTGCCAGTTGCCATTGCGATCGCCTTGCTTGTGCTTGGCTCTGTGATCTTTCATCTGGCAAGTCCATGGTGGCTGACGCCGCTCGCGTCGAACTGGGGCTCCCTTGATGATGCGCTCCACATCACCTTGTGGATCTGCGCCGTCGCCTTTGTCGTGCTCAATCTCTTCATGGCATGGGCGATCTGGCGCTACCGGCACCGGCCCGGCCATCGCGCCCATTATGAGCCAGAGAACGCCTCGCTTGAAAAGCGGCTGACCTTCTGGACGGCCATCGGCATCGCCGGGATGCTGGCCCCCGGCCTGATCGCCTGGAGCCAATATGTGAACGTGCCCAAGGAAGCGGCGATAGTGGAGGCAACGGGCCAGCAGTGGACGTGGAGCTTCCGCTTCCCCGGCCCCGACGGCGTGCTGGGGACGGCTGCTGTCGAACATATCACGCCGGACAATAGCTTTGGCATCAATCCCCTCGACCCGTTTGGCCGCGACGACATACTGATCGAGACGAACGAACTGCATCTTGCCCTGAACCAGCCGGTGAAGATGGTGCTGCGGTCAAAGGACGTGCTGCATGATTTCTATGTGCCGCAGTTCCGGGCGAAGATGGACCTGGTGCCCGGCATCGTCACCTATTTCTGGATGACGCCGACCAAGGCGGGGACATACGAGATATTGTGCGCGGAACTGTGCGGCGTCGGCCACCATGAAATGCGTGGGACCGTGGTGGTGGAGCCGCAGGAAGCGTTCGATGCGTGGCTCGCTGACCAGATCAGCTTTGGCCAGATCATGGCGCAGGCAAGCCCCGCGTCGATCAGCGCCATTCTTGCCAGCGCCGACAGCTGCGCCACACCGGTCCGGGGGAGTTTGAACTGATGGCAACGACGATCGCTGACGACCTTCGCCCGCTGCATCATCCCAAGACATGGATCGGCAAATATGTCTGGAGCCAGGATCACAAGGTCATCGCCATCCAATATGGCGTGACCGCTATCGGCATCGGGCTGGTGGCGCTGGTGCTGTCCGCGCTGATGCGGCTGCAGCTTGGCTTTCCGGGCATGTTTCCGTCGATCCAACCCGAAAACTACCTGCAATATGTCTCGATGCACGGGATGATCATGGTGGTCTATCTGCTGACCGCGCTGCTGCTGGGCGGGTTCGGCAATTATCTGATCCCGCTGATGGTGGGCGCGCGGGACATGGTGTTTCCGTTCGTCAACATGCTGTCCTACTGGGTCTATCTGCTCTCCGTCCTTGTGCTGGTGGCGAGTTTTTTCGTGCCGGGCGGACCGACGGGCGCGGGATGGACGCTTTATCCGCCGCAGGCGATCACGGAAGGGACGCCGGGGCAGGAATGGGGCATCCTGCTGATGCTCGCGAGCCTGGCCATCTTCATCATCGCTTTCACCATGGGCGGCCTCAACTATGTGACGACGGTATTGCAGGCGCGGACCAAAGGCATGACGCTGATGCGCATGCCCTGTTCGGTCTGGGGGATTTTCGTCGCCTCGATCATGGGCCTGCTCGCCTTTCCGGCCTTGTTCGTCGCGGCCGTCATGATGATGCTCGACCATGTCGCGGGCACCAGCTTCTTCATGCCCGCCCTGCTCTCCATGGGACAGCCGCTCGACCATGAGGGAGGCAGCCCTATCCTCTTCCAGCATCTTTTCTGGTTCTTCGGGCATCCGGAAGTCTATATCGTCGCCCTGCCCGCCTTCGGCATCGTGTCCGACCTGATCAGCGTCCATGCGCGCAAGAATATCTTCGGCTACCGGATGATGGTCTGGGCCATCGTCATCATCGGCGCGCTGAGCTTCGTCGTCTGGGCGCACCATATGTATGTGAGCGGCATGAACCCCTATTTCGGGTTCTTCTTCGCGACATCGACGCTGATCATCGCCATTCCGACCGCGATCAAGGTCTATAACTGGCTGCTGACCCTCTGGCGCGGCGACATTCATCTGCGCGTCCCGATGCTGTTCGCCATCGCCTTTCTCTTCACCTTCATCCATGGCGGGCTCACTGGACTGTTCCTTGGCAATGTGAGCGTCGATGTGCCCCTGTCCGACACCTTCTTCGTTGTCGGCCATTTCCACATGGTGATGGGCGTGTCGCCGATCCTGGTGATCTTTGGCGCGATCTATCACTGGTATCCCAAGATTACGGGGCGGATGTGGAACAACGTGCTGGCGCAGGCGCATTTCTGGATCACTTTCCTGGGCGTTTACGCCATTTACCTGCCGATGCATTATCTGGGCGTGCTGGGGGTGCCGCGGCGTTATTATGCGCTGGGGGAGACGGCCTTCATTCCGCAGTCGGCGCACGTTGCGAACGAAGTCATCACCATTGCCGCGTTGATCGTTTTTGTCGCGCAGGGCCTGTTCTTCTACAACATGATCTGGAGCCTGTTCCGGGGTCCAAAGGCCGGCCCCAATCCCTGGGGCGCGGCATCGCTCGAATGGCAGACGCCCGACACGCCGCCCAAACATGGCAATTGGGGAGCGAAGCTGCCGACGGTGTATCGCTGGGCCTATGACTACAGCGTCCCCGGCCACGCCCGCGACTTCATTGCGCAGGACGAAGCGCCGTCATGAGCCTGCTGTCCCGCCTTGCCGAGAAAAGCTGGCTTACGCCCGGTGCGGAAGGATTTGACGAGCCCGCCGATTACCGCCCGGCGGCGGTGGCTGTGGGCCTGTATGTCTATTTCGCGGTGATGGCCATCATCTTCTCGCTGACGGTTGCGGCCTATCTGATGCGGATGGGGTTGCATGAGGCGCTGGGACACGGCGCGGGTGACTGGCGGCCGATGCCCGAGCCGGCGCTGCTCTGGGTCAACAGCTTCATTCTACTGTTGAGCGGCATTGCGTGGGAAGTGGCGCGGCGCGGCGTTTCCCGTCCTGACAGGATACGCATCGCCGTCATTGCGGGCGGCCTGCTCGGCATCGCCTTTCTGTTCGGCCAAGTCATGCTTTGGCGGCACTATGATGCTGCGGGCTATTATCTCTCGGCCAACCCCGCAAATGCCTTTTTCTATCTGCTGACCGCCATCCATGGCCTGCACCTGATCGGCGGCCTTGCCGCATGGCTGCGCGTGCTTGCCCGGCCCAGGCTGTCCAGCATCAGGCTGTGTGCGCTGTACTGGCATTCCCTGCTGTTCATTTGGGTTTTGCTGGCCGGACTGTTACGATCGACCTGACAACAGAAGGCGATCGCCATGTCGCAACTGGTGATGACGGAGAAGGAAGAAAATAGCACGCCACCGCAAGGGGTGAGCGAGATCGCCTCCGATTGGGCCGCGGATCAGGAAGTGTTCCGCCACACCCATTGGGGAAAGGCGATGATGTGGATCTTCCTGCTCAGCGACACCTTCATCTTTTCCTGTTTTCTGGTTTCCTACATGACGATGCGGGCCTCGGCGACGCTGCCCTGGCCCAACGCCAGCGAGGTGTTCGCGCTGACCCTCTTCGGCCAGTCCATACCGCTGATCCTCATTGCGATCATGACCTTCGTCCTGATCAGTTCCAGCGGAACCATGGCGATGGCGGTCAATTTCGGATATCGGCGCGATCGCAGGACGACAGCCGCCCTGATGTTCGCGACAGCCCTGTTCGGCGCGACCTTCGTTTCCATGCAGGCCTTTGAGTGGACCAAGCTGATCCATGAAGGCGTCCGTCCCTGGGGCAACCCCTGGGGAGCGCCCCAGTTTGGCGCCAGCTTTTTCATGATCACCGGATTTCACGGCCTGCACGTGTCATGCGGCGTCATCCTTCTTCTCATCATCGCGACGAAGGTGTTGCGCGGCGACTATGACCGCAGCGGCGATTATTCATCGGTCGAGATCGCCGGGCTCTACTGGCACTTCGTCGACCTCGTCTGGGTCTTCATCTTCGCCTTTTTCTACTTGTGGTGACGGAGGCACTTGCGCATGAATCATGACACGCTGGCGACCCCGCCGCAGGTAGAGGCCCATCAGGGGCAGCAGCATCCCATCGGCCTTTACCTGAAGATCTGGGGCTATCTCTTCGTCCTGAGCGCCCTTTCCTACATGGTCGATTATTTCCATTTCGTTGGCATCATGCGCTGGACGCTGATCGTCATCTTCATGCTGCTGAAGGCGGGCCTCATCGTCACCATCTTCATGCACATGGCCTGGGAGCGGCTGTCCCTGCTCTACGCCATATTGGTGCCGCCGCTGGTACTGCTCGTGCTGGTGGGCATCATGAGCATCGAATCAGAATATGTATTCTGGACGCGGGCAATCTTTTTCGGCGGTGGGGCATAGGCATGGACAGACAGGGGTGGAAGGTCGCCTGGACTGCAGCAGCAGGAGCCGCCCTGGTGATATGGAGCGGCAACTGGTTCGCGGGGCAGCTCATTCCCACCACCTATCCCGGCGAACTGGCGTTCGCGGGCAGCGATGAAATGCCCCCCGCCGTCGACCTGGCGGCGGTTCAGCGGGATTGGCCGGGCAGTCTTGAAGGTCCGGGAGAAAGAGGCAGGCTCATCGCCTATGTCGGCAATATCGAACGGCAGAAACGGCCCGCGACCGCCGTCCCGGCCCTGGCCACCGCCCCACAGCCGCAGGAAGCCGACCTCGGCACCCTGCTGGCCAGCGCGGATGCGGCGACAGGCAAGGGCAAGGCGCGGGTCTGCACCAGTTGCCACAGCATGGATGCCGGCGGCCGCAATGGGGTCGGTCCAAATCTATGGGGCGTGGTGGGACGCAACATCGCCTCACATGGAGGTTTTTCCTACTCTCCCGCCTTGTCTTCGCAACCGGGGGCGTGGACCTATGAGCAGCTCGACAATTATCTGACCTCGCCCGCGCGCGCCATTCCCGGCAACAAGATGGCATTTGCGGGACTTCGCCGGGCGGAAGACCGGGCGGCGGTCATTAAATATCTGGCCAGCCTGGGGCCGGGCGCGCCACCCTTCCCCGCCCCGATGGCCGGAGCCGGGGGACAGGGCAACGGGGCGGAATAGAGTCAGTCAGTTCCTCGGCACCTGCCGCCTATAACTCAGCGCTTCCGCAATATGTACGCGCCCTACCCTTTCTGCCCCGGCAAGATCGGCAACCGTTCGGGCGACGCGCAAAACCCGCGTATAGCCCCGCGCGGACAGGCGCATGGCCTCGGCAGCCTGCGCCAGCAGCTGCCGTCCGGCATCGTCCGGCCCGGCCACCTCCTCCAGCAGATCGCCGTCAACCTCC
>CBHCMH010000141.1:0-5690 GCA_965974445.1 uncultured Rhizorhapis sp. | reverse complement strand
GGCGAGTTCGAAGAAGTTCGACGTGCCGATGAGCGCGCAGGGGGCGGCGATGTTGAACGGCACCCGCCATGCCCAGGCCGCGGCATAGGTGAGCGCGAAGATGCCATAGGACTGGATGAGCAGCGGGACGGCGATTAGCGCAATCAGCAGGGGCTGCTCAAGAATCACCTGCCCCTGAAATCCGAACAGCAGCACGACCGTGGTGAGCAGGCCGATTACCGAGAACGGCTTTATGGCGGCGGTGAAACCCGCAACGACGGCCTCCCGCTCGTTCGCCCCTGCCTGCCCCGTCAGCCAGCGCCTGGTCATTGCTCCAGCGACGAGCGGGACGATGATGTAGAGTGCCACCGACAGCAGCAATGTTTCCCAAGGGACCGTGATATCTGTAACGCCCAGCAACAGCGCGACGATTGGCGCGAAGGCGAAGATCATCACCACGTCGTTCACCGAGACCTGCACCAGCGTATAGGCGGGGTCGCCACGCGTCATCTGCGACCAGACGAAAACCATCGCCGTACAGGGCGCCGCGCCGAGCAGGATGAGGCCGGCAATATATTGCTGGGCATCCGCAGGCGCGATCAGATCGGCGAAGAGATATTGGAAGAACAGAACGCCAAGCGCCGCCATGGTGAAGGGCTTGACCAGCCAGTTCACGACCAGAGTCAGGATAAGTCCCTTTGGCCGGTCGCCGATATGGCGCAGGCTGTTGAAGTCGATCGCGACCATCATCGGATAGACCATCGCCCAGATCAGGACCGCGACCACGAAATTGACCGAGGCATATTCCAGGCTGGCCAGAACCGCGAAGACCTGTGGAAACAGGTTGCCGAGCGCCAACCCCGCAATGATGCAGAGGCCAACCCATGCGGAAAGCCACTTCTCAAAAAAGCCGATGCCGCCTACAGGAGCCGCAACGGCGTCGGCGGCTGGGAGTGCGGTTTCGCGCATCATACGGCCGATCTCCCGCCGGCATCCTGCACGCGCCGTCCTGTTTCATCGACGACGCGCTCGCCGTCTTCCTTACGGAATTCGCCCCGCTGTGGCGCTGGCAGAATGTCGAGCACCTCCTCCGATGGGCGGCAGAGCCTGACGCCCTTGTCCGTCACGACGATGGGGCGGTTGATAAGGATCGAGTGCGCGATCATCAGATCGATCAGTTCGTCGTCGGTGAGTTGGGGATTGTCGAGGCCAAGTTCCTCATAGGGCGTGCCCTTGCGGCGCAGCAGGGCGCGGGGGCTGATGCGCATCCGCTCGATCAGTTCCGCCAGCTTCGCGCGCGTGGGCGGACTGTCGAGATAGGCAATGACATGCGGCTCGATGCCGGCATTGCGGATCAGGCCCAGCGTATTGCGGGACGTTCCGCACGCCGGGTTGTGGTAGATGATTATGTCCATGCTTGTTTCCTTCGCCTGCGTCATCGGCCCGGCTTTGCTGGAGGGAGGGGCGCGCAGGCCCGCGTGTCGATGTCGCAAGCCGCCGTGTCGCCGCCGCAGCAATTCTCGGTCAGAAAGCCCATGACGCCGTTCATGGCGTCGAACGCGGCCGAATAGATCAGCGAGCGCCCTTCACGGCGGAAGATCACCAATCCGGCCTGCTTCAGCTGGCTGAGGTGGAAGGACAAGGTCGCCGAGGGCAACCCCAGCTTCTCCCCGATATAGCCGACCGGCCGGCCTTCATTGCCGGCCTGGATCAATATACGAAAAATGTCGAGCCGGGTTTCCTGGGCCAGAGCAGCCAGCGCGCTTATAACGTCCGATTTCTCCATATCTCCGGAATAATGGAGATATGGAGCATGGTCAAGCGGCGCGCTCGGCGCTTGACCGGTCCCGCTCCAACGGCGAATGAGGGGGCGATGACCCTGCCGCTCCCCCATGTCGCGTTGACGCCTCTGCCGGAGATGCAGGCGCTCGGCGCTCGGTGGCGGTCGCTTGAAGAGCGCTCGGATGGCAGCTTCTTTCTGGGCTGGACCTGGACCCAAAGCTGGCTGAGCGCGACGGGCGCGCGGCCGGAACTGCGGGCGGTCAGCGCTGGCGGCCGGGACATCGCGCTGGCGCTCATCGGCCGCGCCGCTCCGCGCAGGCCGCTTGGCCGCGTGCCGACGCTCTATCTCAACCAGTCAGGCAGCGTCGCGGCGGATCGGGTGTTTGTGGAATATAATGGCCTGCTGACCGCGCGCGATCATCCGCACGCGGGCTCGGAGGCGATGGCTTATCTGATGACGCGGCCGGACTGGCGCGCGCTCCGTCTCGCCGGGATCGAGAGCGGTTCGCCACTTTCGGACGTGCAAGGCTTCCACCGGCATGTCCTGGTCAGCGAGATGCCTGCCTATTTCGTCGATCTGCAGGCCGTGCGGGACGCAGGCGGCGACTATCTTTCCCTGTTGAGCGGCAATTGCCGGTCGCAGATCCGGCGCTCCGTCAAAGAATATGGGCCGTCCGACATCATGGTCGCCCGTACCGGATCGGTGGAGGAGGCGGACGAGTGGCTTGCCGATATGGCGCGGCTCAATGCGGGGCGGCATGCCGACAATGCCTGGGACGAACCGTTATTCCGCGCCTTCGTCCGGGAACTGGCGGCGCGGGGCCTCTCCACTGGAGAGGTTGAGGTTTTGCGCATTGGCCAGGGCGACCGGCTGCTCGGCTACCTTTTGAACTTTCTCTATCGCGGCCGGGCGATGAACTATCAGTCGGCCTTTGCGCCCGGCATTTCGTCGAAGGCGAAGCCCGGCCTCATGTGTCATACGGCTGCAGTTACCCGCTATGCCGATGCCGGATACGGGCTCTATTCGCTGCTCGCCGGGTGGGACCGGTACAAGCAAAGCCTCTCGACCGGTCATGAGCTGTTGCAGTGGTGGAGCCTTGAACGCTTTTCCCCGGCGCTTGAGGCAGAGCATCTGCTCCGGAAAATTCTCAGGCGCCCAATTTCCGCATGACCCGGTAGGCCAGCCGGCGCACGAACTTCCTTTCCGGTGCGCTGCCCACGGGAAGGACCGGCAGCGACCAATCGCGCAGGCGTGCGTTCAGGCTGTGGAGTTCCCCCTCCGCGACGCTGCGGTCGGACCGCCAGGTGATCGAAAAGCTGATCGACACGGCATCGCCATTCTTCACGAAATGCGGAGCTTTCACGGGCACCAACAGGGCATCGCCCCTTTGCAGCGTGACGGCCGTTCCCTGGGCCAGAAATTCGTCCCGCCAGGAAAGATTGCGATGGCCGCCGCCGTGGAAGCTTTCGCTGTGGGTAGGCGGAACAAGCGTCTCGTCGCCGGCGGGAAACACCGTCATGGTCTTTTCGCCCTCGATCTGCAGCAGGATATTGTGCTCGGGGTCCATGTGGAAGGGCGTGACGCTGCCCGGCGAGGACAGGAAGATAAAGGCTTCCTTGTGCAGCATCGGTCCGGTTCGCGACTCTACCAGCGGAGCGAGTTCGGTGAGGGCGCTCTCCAGCAAAGCGCCATAAGCGCGGTCGCGCTCGACATTTTTCAGGACCATCCAGGACCCGTTGCTGTCGATGCCGCGAATGGTTTCGCCGACGGAAAGCCCGTTTGCCGGTGTATCCTCCGCCCGTACCCCGAGCGGAAGGTCGCCGCGATTATATTCGACCCGGTCGGGCGGCAGCCGTTCGGCCAGTGCCGCCAGGGCTTCGCGGGCGAAGAGCGGATGGTCCGCAAGCTCGTGACAGAGTTTTGCATGTCCGTCGGGATAGGCTTGCTCGAACGCCGCGAGCGTTACGTCGGGAAAGGCCCGGCGAGTGATTGTGTGTTGGGCGGTCACGTCCGTTGCTCCCTGAAATGAGTCCGAAGCCGTGCGGTCAGGCCGTCGGTGACGCGCATCGCCGTCCATGGCAGCCAGCGCATGCGGCTTTTCAATTCTATGCAATATTGCACGATGCTGCGGCGCTCGGCCCACAGGCTGTCGATCATGGGGTGCCCGGGTGCCGCGCAGCTATCCATCCACGCGGTCTCCGAACCGTCCAGAATGTGCGCCAGATTATCCAGCTCGATAAGGACGCCCGGCGAGAAACGTGACATGGCTTCATCGAACGCGATCTTGAACGAAAAGCCGCCCTCTCCCATGCGGAAATTGACCAGCATCGCGATCGGGCGGCGATCAAGGTCCAGCCGCAGGAACATGAGGCGGTTGCTCGCGAAGGCGGCAGCAGCGCAGTCACGGAAGAATGCGGCATCCTCGGCGTTGCAGGCCATGGCGGTGCCCTCCGCGCCCTTCCATCCCGCTTTTTCCAGCCGCAGAAAGTCATCGCACCAGCGCTCCAGATGGGCGGCGTCGGCCAGCATGCTTGCCTTCACCTCCCCCATTTCTTGCAGCCGCTTCTGAAGGCGGCGGATTTCCTTCCGCTTCTTTCCCCGGACGTTGCTTTCCCAATAGGCGTCGGCCGACATCTGGCTTTGCAGCAGCGCCCGTTCATAGCGGTGGACCCGTCGCAGCCCGCGCCCCTGCCGCCCGCACAGTTCATGCAAGGTGGCGGCGTTCGTGCCATCTTCGTCAAGCGCGGTCAGATGCAGGAAACCGGGTGCCCATTCGGCCGCGTCCAGCGTTCTCAGGAATTGATCCCAGGCATCGGTTTCATGCCCCCGGCGCATGAGCGGCGCGCCGAAGAAGCAGTGGCGGTGCACCCAGTTGGTGACATTGCGAATCGGAAAACGGCCGTGGCGCAGGGCGATGGTGACGGGAAGAATTCCGATCAGTAGCCCGTCCCGCCACGCCTCGATCAGCCGAACGTCCTGTCCGCCGGCCAAATGCTGGAGCGCGGGCACGAGCATTTCGGGCGCGTAAAAGCAGTTCGGTTCCGCTGTGTCGCGGGCAAGCGCCTCCCATGCCGAAAGCAGCTTCGCCCTGTCGTGCAGCGCCGGGTCTGGTGTCATGTCCATCAGGGACAGGCGGATAGGGCATAAAGATTAGGGAATGGCTAAACGAACCATCGTTTCCATGCCGTACCGGTTGCTTAAGAGCTTGCTAACGAAGTCTTTATAAGCAGGTCGGCAGAAAAAATAATGGACGGGATTGGCTTGATGGCAGGCTGGACAAAGGTGCTTGCGCATATTGCCGCATGGCGAGGCCATGGCAATTCGCCGATGGGCTTGCTGCTGCCGTTGGGCGGCATCATCGCCGTCGCGCTTGTCAGCTGCGCTGTGGTCATTGCCTCTCTCGTGATGACCGTGAATGAGCGCGCCGCCGACTATATGAAATCGGTGATCAGCTCCGCGCTTGCTCATCAAATGGAGGATATTGGCAATATCGCTCAGACCGTCGCCCGAGAGGCGGGAACCGGTATCTATGCGGGGGATGTGCTGAAGCGCGAGTTGGCCCACCCGCATCCGCACGGGGTTTTTTACAGCTACCTGATCGACAGCGGGGGGCGAACCCATCTGCTGCTGGGCTCCGATGGCAAGACCGCGCAGGATCCCTGGCAGGCCTCGCCGACGGGCATGCATGCCCTGATGCGGGGTCTACCCCGGACCATCGCCTCGGCACGAGAGATGCGCCGCAGCCTGGCGCTGATTTCCCGGCATGAAGGGAGGCCGGCCATATTGGCGGCGATGCCAGTCATCGCATCCAATCTCGGAGCAGGCGAATCGGCGACTGGCCTTCATTATGTCCTGCTGGTGCAAAAACTGGACGCATCGGTCCTGTCGCATTGGAATAGCACGATCCAGCTTCCAAGCCTGGGGTGGA
>CBHCMH010000140.1:0-5708 GCA_965974445.1 uncultured Rhizorhapis sp. | reverse complement strand
TGGGCCTCGATTACGCCTATGGTTTCGACCGGCTCGATGGCAGCGGCAATCCCGTGCTGCGGCCCGTCGAATTCAATGGCATGGTGCGGACCCAACTAGGTGCAGCGAATTTCCCTGTCGGCAATGTCTGGTTCTATTCGCCGGGCGGCATCATCGCGGGACCAACCGCGATATTCAACGTCGGGGGCCTTATCCTCACCACCAATGCGATCAGCACCACCGGCGGCCTCTTCGGTCCCAGCGGAGAAATCCGCTTCGCAGGCACGTCCGACAGCACGTCGAGCGTCGCCATTCAGCCAGGCGCGCAGATCAACGTCGTGAACCCCGGCAGCTATGTAGCGCTGGTCGCGCCGCGCGTGGTGCAGGCAGGGACCGTACGCGTCAACGGAGCGGCCGCCTATGTGGGGGCCGAAGCCGCCGACATCACCATCAATGGCGGGCTGTTCGACATCAGCATCGGCACGGGCACGGACGATGCCAATGGCGTGGTTCATAGCGGCACGACCAACCTGACTGCCGATGCCGGAAGCCAGCGCGCCTTTGTGGCGGCAGTACCAAAGAACAATGCGCTCACCATGCTGCTGACCGGCAATTTCGGGTATCGAGTGGCGGCAATAGCAGCGATCCAAGACAGCGCGGTCATCCTGTCCGCAGGCCATGATATCGCGTCCGGCCAGTCCATCGCCACGCCGAACGGCAGCACCACACAGACAGCCGATATTTCCATCGGAAACAGTAATTTCTGAGTAATCCACTCATTCGGAACAGCCGTCGAAGGGCGAGCCAGCGGGTCCATTACCGTCAATCCGACCGGCGGCGGCACGATTCAGTTCGACGATTCCGCCGCCTTCAAGGCCGGGACATCGATCACCGTCGGCGCGGACGATGGCGAGGACATCACTGCCGCCAACGGCCTCGATTTGCACGCGGGACTGGACGGGATCGGTGGCATCGCCACGCTCTACGCCAATGGCGCGACAGGCAGCCTCGATCCGGGCCAGATCGCGGTGACCGGTTCCCTGACCATCGGCAGCAACGGCTTTGGGGCTGACGCGGCAACCGCCGGTGGCAATGGCCAGGACGGAACCGGGGGCACGGCCCAGCTGCTGATCGACGGCGGGCGGGTCATTGCGGACTCGATCTCCCTCTCCGCCGACGGTCGTGGCGGCAACGGCTTTGACGGCGGCAACGGCACGGGCGGGAACGCCCTTGTTTCGGTGCAGAGCGGGCAGTTGGCCGTTGCCGGTTCGCTGTTCGTTTCCGCCGATGGCCTGGGCGGCGCGGAGGAAGTTGACGGGACAAGCGGTGACGGGCTGGGCGGCACTGTCCTGATCGAGATGCTGACTGCCAGCGCCTCCATCGTCACGGACAGCCTTTCCGCCAGCGCCAGCGGCTATGGCGTTCCCATTCCCGGCGATTATTTCGCGAACGGCAATGGCGGTTTCGGCCAAGGCGGATCGGTGCGCTTCGACCTGCTTGGCGGAGCGCTCGGCGTCACGACGGACATGGCCCTGGGTGCGACGGGCCTGGGAGGACAGGCGGCTGCCGCGTTCAGCGGACCGGTCTACACGGCAGGCGACGGCTTTGGCGGACAAGCGACATTCAACCTTGATGGCGGCTTTGCCGATATCGCCAGCCTGTCCATCTTCTCCACCGGCCAGGGCGGCTATGCTCAGGCGCCTTCGAGCATTGGCCTGATGGGCGTCGCCGGGAACGGCACCGCCGGAACCTCGCAGTTCATCGCTTCGTCGGGCACGATGATCGTCGGCGACCTGTTCGTCCACGCCTATGGCGTCGGCGGCGCGACGCAGGACGTGTTCGACGGTGACGCCACCAATGGGGGCGATGGATTTGGCGGGTCGGCCGAATTCACCTTCGGCAACGCCAATCTGGACGTCACTTCCCTTGAGCTCTTCGCCAATGGCGACGGCGGTCTGGGCGGCGGGGGCTTGAGCAGCGTCAGCACCGGCAATGCAGGCTCAGGCGGCAATGGCACGGGCGGCACGGCGACAATGACACTCGGTCCCGGCAATCTGACGCTTGCCGGCTTTGCCATAGCGGCCAATGGAACCGGCGGGGCCGGGGGCGAGAATCAGGGCACGGGCGATGGCGGCTCGGGCGGGGACGGCTTTGGCGGATCGGCCATATTGAACGACACGGACGCGGAATATGGTTTTGCCGCCGTGACGCTGGAGGCGATGGGCATTGGCGGGCCATCCGGAAATGCCGTCAGCGGCCTGCCCGGCATCGTGGGCAGCGGCACCGGCGGCCTTGCGCGGGTGAGCAATGCAGACACCGGCCTTCCCACCGTTGGCCGCACGATGGACAGCCTGACCCTGAACGTCGGCGCCACCGGCACATCGATCCTGTCGGGCCGGGCGGAGATCAGCGACACGGCGAGCTTTGCAGGCGGCGGGCTCGTCATTACCGGCGATCTCAATGTGCTGGGCGATGGGCCGGAGGCGAGCCTTAGCTCCGGTTTCTATTATACTGGCGCGGGCGATGGAACGAGCATCGGCGGCAACGCCACGATCTCTGTGGGCGGCGTCAGCGAATTCGATCTGGACGGCAGCGGCGTCTTCGGCGTGACCGGCGCGTTGCAGATCAGCGGTGGGCGGAACATCACCGTCCGGCACGCCAATCAGAGCGCGACGCCGACGCCCTCCATCCTGGCCGAGACCATCGATTTCGGCAATTTCGGCTTCATCAGCGGTGAGGCAGGCAGCCTGATCAGCAGCATCGGCGCGATGAATCTCACCAGCCTGGGCGGCTTTATCGACGTCGATCGACTGAATTCGGGCGGACTGACTGTGCTCGACGCCGCCAACGGCACGATCCGGGTCGGCACCGATCTGCAGTCCGCAGGTGCAGTGCAGACGAGCGGGCAGGCAATCGATATCCGGTCGCTCGGCACGCTGACCGTCACCCTGGCGAGCGCCAGCGCAGGCGATCTCAGCCTGTTCGCCGATAACGGCCTTTTCGTCACCACGGGCACGGCAAGCGGCGCGATCACGCTGGGCAGCACGCTGGGCGATATCGCCGTTACGGACCTGACGGGCGCGACGATCGATATCAGCACCTTCGGCACCGCCAATTTCGCGGGCCTGTCCGATGCGCAATCGCTGCAGGTCAATTCAAGCGACATCGTGATCGGCGCGGGCGCGCAACTTGGCGTCGCGGGCACGACGACGCTGATCACGCTGGTCAATTCGCGCACCGTCAATCCGACCTTCATCGGCGGCGCAGGCAGCGGCACCGGTTTCAGCCTGTCGGCTGCCGAGTTGACCCGGCTCTTTTCCGACAACATCGAAATCATCGGAACCTTTGGCGGGACGGCGGGACCGGACGTGGTGGTGGACAGCTTCACCATGACCAGCCGGGCCGGCACGCCGGGTGGCAATCTGGGCGCGAACGGTTCGCTCTCCATCGTGTCGGCCGGAAACATGCAGATCATCGGCGACGTGGCCCTGACCGGGCTAGGCGCTGGAAATCAGCTGTTCTTCACGGCCGAGGGCGTAACAACCGGGGTGGGCGCGATAGAGGTGGATGCCGCCAATGCATCGATCAGCCTTACGGACGCCAATGGTGCGCTGACCGGCCAGGTCAATTTCGAGGCTGACGAGGTCTTCATCGCAACGCCGCAGGCCATCGCCGACGTGCGCGCGGAAAACAGCGTGCTGGAAATGGGCCTCCGCCTGGGCGAGAATGACGGCGTCGTCCGCAACGGCGGGGTCGTCCGCGCGGCAACGATCTTTGCCGATGTCGGAAGCGGGCTTTATATCCAGAATGTCGGCGCGACCACAGATGCCGCCGACCGGCGCGGCTTTGCAGCGTTGACCGACACGCTGGACGTCACGACAGGCTCCAGCGCGACACGTATCGTCGTCAACGGCCAGCTGGTGGACGCGGCGAGCGGGACCGTGCTGAGCGGTCTAGACGTGCTTCCGCTGGTCCGGATCAACGGCGTCGTCGGCGCAACCAGCGGCGATTTCGACCCAAGCTCGACCGTCAACGGCTGCGTGATCGCCAGCCCGCGCGCCTGCACGGCGACCATCGACATACCGGGCGTACCGCCGCCGCATGACACGATCGACCAGCCGCTGGATCCGGAAGGCAGCACCAGCGGGCCGAACCTCTTCCCCACCATCATCGTGGAGCTGAAGGAATTCGAGCCCTTCGGATACCCGCCGCTGATCGATGAGCCGGTGACGGGCGCTGGTAATGACGACCTTTGGATGCCGGCCTGCGAGGAGGGTGAAAGCGGCTGTCCCGCTGAATAAAAAGACCGGGAGAATAAGCAGGACCTTGAAAGCAATGGCGACGCCCGGCAATGGAATCCGGATGGGCGGGGCCGGAAACAACACCAGTCCCGTGCAGGGGGAAACGCGGTAATGCCATTGGGAAGCAACGCAGGGAATCATCGCCTGGCCTGGGCGGCGGCGCTTGTCCTGCTGGCGATGGCGGCGGCTGTCCTGATTCTTGGCGCATCCCCGGCGACAGCGCCGATCGAAGCGGCGACATCGGGCAGCGGCAATGTCCATCTGGGCGTGGCGTCCTGCGCGGGCACCACCTGCCATGGCCGCATGGAGGCCGATGGCAAGATTGTGCGTCAGGACGAACTGATGCGCTGGCAGGAACCCTCCACCCCCGGCGGCGCGCATAGCCGCGCCTTTGCCGTGCTGTCGAACGCCCGCAGCCGGCAGATCGCCCGCAACCTCGGCATTGGCGACGCGTCCACCGCGCCGATGTGCCTCGGCTGTCATGCCGATCCCGCCCCCGCCGCCAAGCGTGGCGCGCGGTTCCAGCTCTCCGACGGCGTCGGCTGCGAAACCTGCCATGGCGGCGCGTCGGAATGGATTTCCAGCCATTATGCCGTGGGCGCGAGCCATGCGGCCAATGTCGCCAAGGGCATGATCCCGCTCGACAATCCCCGCGCCCGCGCCTCGGTCTGCCTCGACTGTCATTTCAGCAGCGCCAATGGCGGGCAATTCGTCACGCACAAAATCATGGCGGCGGGCCATCCGCGCATCAGCTTCGAACTCGACCTCTTCTCCACGCTGCAGCAGCATCATGACGAGGATGCCGACTATGCCCGGCGCAAGGGGCTGACGGACAATGTGAAGCTCTGGGCCGTCGGGCAGAGCATGGCGCTGCAACGCTCGCTCTCGCTCTATACCGATCATGACATCGGCAATGACGGGGTGTTTCCGGAATTCTATTTCTTCGACTGCCATAGCTGCCACCGGCAGATCTATGACAGCGACCAGGCGGTGCGCACCTTCGTTGACAATCCGGGCCGACCCATCCCCGGCGGCATGCCGCCCTATAATGACGAGAATATGATCATGCTTTCAGCCGCGGCGAAGGTCGCGGCTCCGGCCCTTGCCGCCCGCTTCGACGCCGACAGCCGGGCCTTCCACGCCGCGCTGGCGAAGGATCGCGCTTCAGCCGTGGGCGCGGCGAGCACCCTGCGGCAGAGCGCGGCGGCGCTGACCGACGCCTTTGCCTCAGCGCAGTTCGGGCGGGACAAGACCTTTGCCGTCATCGACACGCTGGGCAGCGCCGCCATTTCCCCGCGCTTCACCGACTATGAGGGGTCCGTGCAGGCGGTAATGGCGGTGGACACGCTGCTGAACGCGCTGGTCAATTCAGGACAAGTGACGTTCGGCGCGGCGGCGGGCATCCGCGCCAACATCAACCGCGCCTAC
>CBHCMH010000139.1:0-5718 GCA_965974445.1 uncultured Rhizorhapis sp. | reverse complement strand
ATCCATCTCCTGAACCATCCGCCTGACGCAATGCTGGGAGATGGATTCCCGCCTTCGCGGGAATGACGAAGTAATTTAGGCCTATTCCGCCTTCACCGGTTCGCGCAGCGCGGGGTGGCGGCTGTAGAGCCACTTCTGCTGCGCGATGGTAAGGATGTTGGAGGTGATCCAGTAGACCAATAGACCCGCGGCGAACGGGGCCATGATGAACATCATCATCCACGGCATGATCATGAAGATCTGTTGCTGGGTCGGGTCCATCTGCGCCGGGTTCAGCTTGAACTGCAGCCACATGGTGATGCCGAGCAGGAGCGCCAGCACGCCGATCGCCAGGAAGGCGGGCGGGTTGAAGTCGAGCAGGCCGAACAGGTTCAGGATATGCAGCGGATCTGGCGCGGAAAGATCCTTGATCCAGAGCGCGAACGGCTGGTGCCGCATCTCGATCGTCAGCATCAGCACCTTGTAGAGCGCGAAGAAGATCGGGATCTGCAGGAACATGGGCAGGCATCCGGCGAGCGGATTGACCTTTTCCTTGCGGTACAGCTCCATCATCTCCTGCTGGAGCTTGGGCTTGTCGTTCTTGAACTTCTCCTGCAGCGCCTTCATTTTCGGCTGCACGGCGCGCATCGCGGCCATCGACGCGAACTGCTTCTGCGCGATGGGGAACATGAGCAGCCGGACGATGAAGGTCAGGCAGATGATCGCCACGCCGAAATTGCCGATGGCCTCGAACAACCAGTGCAGCAGGAAGAAGATCGGTTTTTCGAACCAGTAGAACCAGCCCCAGTCGATGGCCCGGTCAAAGAGCGTGATGCCTTCGTCCTGATAGCGTTCGAGCAGCTTGGTTTCCTTTGCCCCCACGAACAGGCGCGACGTTTGGCTGACGGCCTTTCCGGGCGCGAGAAGGCTGGGGTTCAGGCTGACGTCGGCCTGATAGATGTCATCCCCGCCTTTGCGGAACTTGGCGTTCACCGGTGAATTCTGGGCAGGAACGAGGGCGGAAAGCCAATATTTGTCGGTAAAGCCGATCCATCCCCCGGTGCTGTTGAGGGCAACATCGCCTTCCTCGTCCAGGTCCGTGAAATCAACGTCGTAATTGGCCTTGCCGTCGAACACGCCGATGGGGCCGGTGTGGATGGTCCAGCTGGTCGGGTCCTCCGACACCCCCTTGTGGCTGATATAGCCATAGGGGCGCACGCCGACCGCGCCGGAGCTGGTGTTGCTCACTTTCTGCGTGACGGTGAACATATAGTCGCCATCGACCGCCAGCTTGATCTCGAAAAGCTGTCCCTGACCATTGTTCCAGCTCAGGGTGACGGGCGTGGAGGGGGTCAGCTTGTCGCCGCTGGCCGTCCATATGGTGTTGGTGTCAGGCGCTTTCAGGCCATCGCCGGTCCAGCCGAAGCCGCTGAAATAGCTGTCCTTGGTCCCGCTGGGTGCGAACAAGCGTACGGCGGGGGAATCCTGCTCGATGGTCTGGCGGTAGGTCGGAAGGATGATGTCGTCGATCCGCGCGCCCTTCAGGTTGATCGAGCCAGTGAGTTTGGGCGTTTCAATGGGGACGCGCGGCGCTTCGCCCAGGGCCTGGGTCAAGGGCCGGGTCGCCTTGGCACCCTCGGCAACGGGTCCGCCGTCGGTTTGGGGGCCTTCTTCCCTGGGCGCCTGCTGCGCCTGCCGTACCGGCTGTTCCGGCGTGGGATAGATCATCTCGGCGACATAGGGCCATCCGAACAGGATCAATGCCGTCAGCACGACCGCCAGGATGATATTGCGCTTGTCGTCCACGTAAAACTCCCGAATTCTCTCGTTTTGCTTGGCTCAAGGAACCGGGTCGTAGCCCGAACCGCCCCAAGGGTGGCAACGCATTAGCCGTTTGGTGGCCAGCCAGCCACCCCTTAGCGCACCATATTTACGCAGCGCCTCTATGGCATATTGTGAACAGCTGGGCGCATAGCGGCAGGAAGGCGGCAGAGCGCGCGAAGGGCCGAGTTGCCAGAAGCGCGCGATGAGGATGAAAAGGCGGGCGATCATATGCTGCCGTTCTTCCCGACCGCCTTGTAATCATCGTCGTCACCCCGGCGAAAGCCGGGGTCTCCCGCTACAAGCGATTCATCTTGAGGAGGGAAATTCCGGCTTTCGCCGGAATGACGGCCATTCTGCGCAACCTTCCGCAGCGCCTTCGCCATTTCCTCGCGAAGCTTGCCGAAATCCCGTTCGACGCCGCCCGCGCGGCCGATGAGGATGTGGTCAGCACCGGGCATTCCCTGCTCCGGCAGCAACTCCCGGGCCAAAGCGCGAAAACGGCGCTTCATCCGGTTCCGGACGACAGCGCCGCCAATCTTCTTTGTAATGGTGATGCCAAGCCGCTTTGCCGGATCGCTGTCGCCCCGGTCATGAACCAGCAGCACAAAGCCCGGCATGGCCATACGGCGACCCTTGTTCGCGGCCAGAAAGTCCGCGCGCTTGGCTATGGTGAGGATCGCGCGCCCTTTTTCCTGGCCGGCGTCCTTCGCCGTTTCGCTCAGGCGCTCAGCGACTTGCGGCCGCGGGCGCGACGCGCGCGCAGGATGTTGCGGCCGCCGGCCGTCGCCATGCGGGCGCGGAACCCGTGACGCCGCTTGCGTACCAGGTTGCTCGGCTGAAAGGTGCGCTTCATCGCTCATTCCTCAAAATCAAATGACATAACAGAAAAGGGCCGCCACAGCCGGGCGACCTTCATATCGACAGGGCCGATAGGCAAATGTGGCCATTGAGTCAATCATTGGCTTGGTCGCGCCGGTTTTTTCTCCGCAGACGGCGGAAATGGCTTCTGCGCCGCAGGCTCCAGTCGGCCCAATGGCCGTATTTCGGCCAGCGCTGCTTGAAACGCACATAGAGCCGCTTCGCCCATTTGCTGTTCTTCAGGGTGAGCGCAAGGCCGCCGGCAAGCACAATGACGCCGCCGGGACCCGGAAGAATACCCACGACCGGGGCCGCCAGCATCAGCAGGATGCCCAGCGCGAGCAGGAAAAGACGCAGCTTCTCCCCCCGCACGCCATTTGTGTTGCGGTTCGGATGCACCATGCAGCGCATTTGGGAAGCGGGGCCGTCATGGGCAAGGCGGCTTTCGCCGGAATGACGCGAATTCCGTTTAAGTTTCTCTTCCGCAACGAAGCGGGCCGATTGCATGTCGGCCCGACTTAACCTACACTTAAGTCAATGAAAATATTGGTCGCACATACCCGTAGCGGGAGTGCACGCAATGCCGAATCCCAATCCGCAGGCCGTCCCGTCGCTCGCTGAAGCGCGGTTCCGGTGACATGGCGAGCGCGATCGACTTTCAGGCGATCTTCGATGCAGGACCCGCCGCTTATCTGCTGCTTTGCGCCGATCCGCCGCGCTATACGATCGCGGATGTAAACCGGGCCTATTTGCGCGCGACCAGCACCGAACGGGACGCGATTTTGGGACAGGGGGTGTTTGACGTCTTTCCCGAAAATCCGGACGAACATGCGGAAAATGGTGCCTCTGACTTGCGGACATCGCTGGAGCGGGTGCTGCGCGACGGCGTGCCCGACGTCATGGGGATTCAGAAATACGACATTCCGCTGCGCGATGGATCTGACCAGTTCGAGGTGCGCTACTGGAGCCCGATCAACACGCCTGTCGTCAATGACGCAGGCGAGGTCCGGCACATCCTGCACCGGGTGGAAGACATCACCGATTTCATATTGGCGCGCGACGAACTCGACACAACACTCGCTGGAAGATCAGGCGGCGTGCGTGCGCGGGACAGCATCGAGGCGGAGGTGCGGCGCGGCGCGGCGGAGCTAAAGGAGGCCAATCGCCAGCTCAAGGCCATGTCGGAGCAGCTTGTAGAGGCGAACGCCCGGCTGGAAGGGCTCGATCGGCTGAAGACGGAATTTTTCGCCAATGTCTCGCATGAATTCCGTACGCCGCTGACCCTTATGCTGGGGCCGCTGGAACAGTTGAGCGCGCGGCCATTGGGCGAGGAGGAGCGTCAGCTGGTGGAAAGCGCGCAGCGCAATGCGCTTCGCCTGCAAAAGCTGGTCAACACGCTGCTCGATTTTTCGCGACTGGAGGCAGGCCGGCTAAATGTGAATTTTCAGCCGACCGACCTGTCTGCTTTAACCGCCGAACTGGCGAGCCATTTCGATTCGGCCTGCGCCGAGGCCAGGGTGCGCCTGGTCGTCGATTGCCCGCCGCTGGACGATCCGGTTTCGGTGGATCCGGAGATGTGGGAAAATATCGTCCTCAACCTCATTTCCAACGCCTTCAAATTCACCTTCGATGGGGAAATCCAGGTGTCGCTGCGCGTGGCGGGCGATATGGCCGAACTTACGGTTGAGGACAGCGGCGTCGGGATCGAGGCGGAGGAGCTGCCCCTGATCTTCGAACGGTTTCATCGCGTGCAGGGGCAGCGCGGCCGCAGCCACGAGGGCAGCGGCATCGGACTTTCGCTGGTGCGCGATCTGGTGCGGCTTCACGGCGGCGATATTTCGGTCGAGAGCGAAGCCGGCCGGGGCACGCGCTTTGTCGTCACTATTCCCCTCCGGCGGTCCGAAGACGACACGCCCGGCGCGCGCGCCGGGCAGGAAGCGATGACAAAGCCAGTCTCGGCGCGGGCGCGGGCTTATGGGCAGGAGGCCGATCATTGGGCGCCCCCTATGCAGCACGCGATGCTGGGCGACACGTCGGACATGAAAGGCACAGGGACCGGACGGCGCATTTTGCTGGCCGACGACAATGCGGACATGCGCGCCTATGTCGCCCGCATCCTGATCGGGGCGGGATATGAGGTGCATGCGGTTCCGGATGCGGATGCGGCGCTTGCGGCGCTGCGCGATCGTCCGCAGCCTGATCTTGTCCTGTCCGACGTGATGATGCCGGGCCGGCTTGATGGATTTGGCCTGCTGCGAACGCTGCGGTCCGCGCCGGAAACCGAAACCCTGCCGTTCATGCTGCTGTCGGCACGCGCCGGGGCGGAGGCGCGGATCGAGGGGCTGGAGGCGGGCGCTGACGAATATGTCGTCAAGCCGTTTGGCGCGCGCGAACTGCTCGCCCGGATCGATGCGGCGCTGCGGCTGGGCAAGATGCGGCGGGAGGCGGCGCTTCGCGAGCGCGAACTGCAAACGGCCCGTGCCGAGTCGAAGCTGCGCCTGGCGATGGAAACAGCGCGCATGGGGGAAGTCATCTTCAACCTGCGGACGGGCAGCGTCATGCACACGCCGGGTCTGGCGCTGCTTTACGGCTATCCCGGGGAGCGGGAGTTGACGCTGGATGACATGCGCCTCGCCTACCATCCCGAGGACCGGTCAAGGGTGGAACGGGTGAGGGCGCAGGCGCTGGCGGACGATACTGAATATATGGAGATCGAACATCGCGTGATCTGGCCCGACGGCAGCGTCCACTGGCTTGCCGGGCGCTTCCATATCGAGCGTGACCGCAACGGCGAGGCGACCGAAGCCACGGCCGTTTACATGGACATCACGGAACGCAAATGGGTGGAGGAGCGGCAGAGCCTGCTGCTCGATGAGCTTAATCACCGGGTGAAGAACACGCTGTCGACGGTTCAGTCGATCGCGCTGCAGACCCGCCGGGGCGCGGACTCGCCGGAACAGTTCAGCCAATTGTTCGAGGGCAGGATCGCCGCGCTTGCCGGCGCGCACGACCTGCTGACGGAGGCGTCCTGGGAGGGGGCATCATTGGCGGATGTTA
>CBHCMH010000138.1:0-5761 GCA_965974445.1 uncultured Rhizorhapis sp. | reverse complement strand
CGAACGGCTTTGCCCCGCCGCCCATGCGCATGCCCGAACCGCGCAGGTCGAAATCGGGATTGACCCGAACGGCAAGGCGCGGGGTCTTGCCCAGCGTTCCCGCCAGCGCTAGCGCCCGCCCCGCCTCTCCCTCGGATTCAAGGTTCAGCGTCACGCCCGCCATGATGGCCGCCCGCAATTCGTCATCGCGCTTGCCCGGGCCCGCAAAGCTCATCCGTTCAGGCGCCATGCCCGCCCGCAGAGCCATCTCCATTTCCCCACCCGAAGCGACGTCGAACCCGTCGGTCAGCTCCACCATCCGCTGCAGCAGCGGCGCATAAGGATTGGCCTTGATCGCATAATGCAGCGACACTTGGCCGGGCATGGCCGCGCGAAACCGGCCCACCTGCGCCCGGACTATCCCCAAATCATAGACGAACAGCGGCGTATCCCCCGCTTCCTCGATGAGCGACGCCGCGCCGCATCCGCCGATCAGCAGCATGCCATCCTCGCCCTCGAACCAGGGGGGAATCGGACCCATCGGCTTCATGGGCGAAAGTCCTGCGACAGCTTCACCCGGTCGATCTTGCCATTGGGATTGCGTGGGAAGCTGTCAACGAACTGGATATATTTGGGCTGCATGAAATTGGGCAGCTCGGCCCGCAAATGCGCCTTCAACCTGTCTTCCACGTCGCCTGCCTCCGATTGCTCCCGCCGCCTTAGCAGCAGGGCGATGGCAGCGCCAAGCCGATCATCCGCCACCCCCAGGGCCACGGCTTCCATAATATCTGAGTTTTGGACTGCAACCTCTTCAATTTCAGTCGGACTTACCCGGTTTCCCGCGCTCTTTATCATCGCATCGTCGCGCCCGACGAAATAGAGCAGCCCGTCCACGTCGCGCCGCACCGTGTCCCCGGACCAGACGGCGGTGCCGCCGTACCGCGACCCGGGCGGGGCCGGACGAAAACGCTCGGCCGTCCGCTCCGGATCGCGCCAGTAACCCTGCGCCACCAGCGGCCCGGCATGCACCAGCTCGCCAGCCTCTCCATCGCCGGTCAGGCTTCCATCGGGACGGACAACCAGAATTTCCGCAAAGGGTATCGCCCGGCCCATGCTGTCGGGGTGGCTGTCCACCAGCGCGGGATCGAGGTAGGTCGAACGAAACGCCTCCGTCAGCCCGTACATGGGAAACAGGTCGGCGCCGGGAAACAACGCCCGCAATTGCCGGACCAGCGGCCGGGTCAGCGCCCCGCCGCTATTCGTAAGCAGCCTCAGCCTCGCCGCGACCTCCGGCGGCCAGACTTGCTCGACAAGCTGGACCCAGAGCGGCGGCACGCCGGCGAGCGTGGTGATATCAAATCGCTCCACCGCCTTCATGACGTCACGCGGCGTCAGATAGTCGAGCGGCACGGCGCAGCCCCCAGCCGCCCAGGTGGAAAGCAACTGATTCTGCCCATAATCAAAACTGAGGGGCAGGACGCACAAGGTCCGGTCCTGTGGCGTCAGGCGCAGATAATGCGCCACCGACACAGCCCCCAGCCAAAGATTGGCGTGGCTCAGCATCACGCCCTTCGGCCTGCCGGTGGAACCGCTGGTATACAGGATCGCCACCAGTTCCTGCGGATCGGCAGATGAAGGCGGCAGGCTGTCACGCCCGCTGTCCAAAACCGCCTCGACGTCAGCCTCCGCCACCAGAGCGCAGCCTTCGGGCACATTGCCGGGCTCCAGCGTATCCAGCCGCGATTGCGTCCCGATCAATAGCGATGCGCCGCTGTCGCTCAGAATATGCGCGGCCTGCATATGCTTCAGCAGCGGATTGACCGGAACGTGCACCAATCCGGCGCGGGCGCAGGCCAATGGCATCAGACAGGCCAGCTTCGTCTTGCCCATCCAGCTTGCAACCCGGCCGCCTGGCTCCGGAACAATGTCATGCAACCAGTGCGCCAGACGCCCGACCGCCCCATCCATGTCGCCATAGCTCAATTGGCCAAAACGGCCCTCCAGCGCGATGGCGTCCACTGTCCCTTCGCGGCACAGATGATCGATCGGGCACGGTTCTGAATCCAGTAACGTCATGTGATGCTTTTTGTTATATCCTTGCTCTGAATGACAGGGAGATAGCGATTTGTGGGTCAAGGGGGAATATCATGACGATTTCGCCGATGTCCGGAAAGCATCCCGCCGGGCGCTGAGCCGGGAAAGCCAGCCGCATCTCTTCGACCGGATCGACTGGGTGGAAAAACTCTACACCCATTGTCTGTCCGGCTATCCGCCACTTTATGTCCGCGCGCGGGCCGAACGCGCGGAGGCCTGGCTGTTCCTGTATCATCGGCGGCCGGGCGAATATCACGCGCTCGCCAACTGGTATAATTTCACCTTCCGGCCGATTTTTTCTGGCAATCCGGACGAAAAAACACGGCTTGCCTTGCTGAAGGCGATGGCGCGGCGGCTGCGGAGCCGGGCGGCGCACATTGTCTTGCGGCCGGTGGCGGACGAGGACGCTCTGTTGCCCATTCTCGGCCGGGCTTTCCGGTCGGCCGGCTGGGCCGTCTTTGTCCAGCCCGTCGATTGCAACCGCTTTCTTGACCTGGGCGAGCGCGATTTCGACCAATATTGGTATGCCCGCCCCGGCGCGCTGCGCAGCACGGTCGATCGCAAAACGGCGAAATTCCCGGTGGATATTGAAATCGCCACCCATTTTCGTCCCGACCTCTGGGCCGAATATGAAGACGTCTATGAAAATAGCTGGAAACCCGAAGAGGGCAGCCTCCCTTTCCTGCGTGCATTGGCCGAACAGGAAGGCAAGGCGGGAAACCTGCGCCTCGGTGTCGCGCGTAGCGATGGCCGGGCGGTCGCTGCCCAGTTCTGGACCGTGGAAAACGGCGTCGCCCTCATCCACAAGCTGGCCCACCGGCAGGATGCCGCGGCCGGATCGCCGGGAACGCTGCTCAGCCACGCCATGTTCAGGCACGCGATAGACATCGACAAGGTTGCCCGGATCGACTTCGGCACCGGCGACGATACCTACAAGAATGACTGGATGGAGGACGAACGGCCGCTGTACCAGATCGACCTCTACAATCTCCGTCGGCCGGCAAGCTGGATTCCGGCGCTCAAAAGCTATATTTCCGCCCTTGTCCGCTCCACCAAGACATAATAGGGGAGAGCCCCGGAGGCAGGCCTGCTTGGGGGAGTTTGATGCACGAAGGCGTTGAGATCGTCGAACATACGGTACGGGCGGTGCTGCACGACGTGCTTGGCATTTCGCAGGACCGGCTGGCGCTGTTCGACGAAGCCACGCCCCTGTTCGGCGCGCTGCCGGAGCTTGATTCCATGGCAGTCGCCGGGTTGCTGACCGAATTGGAGGATCGGCTGGGGATCATCATCGAGGATGATGATGTCGATGGTGAAATCTTCGACACGCTGGGCAGCCTTGTCCGTTTCGCCACCGACAAGGCCTTGGGGTGATCGGCCAGTATAGTTTTTCCGGCAATAGCGAGCAGTATCTGCATCTTGGCCGGAAACATCCCCGCCAAATTCTTATAATTCCTCCTTTTTTCGAAGAAATGAACCGCACGCGCTGGTTGCTGCTGGCAGCGATGCGGACACTGGATGAAGCGCGAATCGGCACAATCCTGCCGGACCTTCCCGGACAGAATGAAAGCCTGGTGCTCGACAGCGGCATCAGCATCGGCATGTGGGGTGCCGCGCTGGAGCGGCTCGCGGCCCAGTCCGGCGTCATCATCGACATGGTGGCGGCTTTCCGGTCGGGCGCATTACTGGATGACGCGGTCGATTGCGCGCGGCGCTGGCGCATGTCGCCCGAGGATGGCCCCGATCTCCTGCGACAGCTTGTGCGCACGCGCCTGGCGGCCGACCGGGAGGCGGGCCTTTCGACCAGCAAGGCCCTCCTGATGGCGCAGGCGAGACATGAAAACATCGAGCTGGCCGGTGTCGAGATGTCGCCCGCCCTGATCCAGGAACTGGAAAATGCCAGGCTCCCGGTCCATGACGAGGTGCGCACCGTCCGTCTGGAGGGCAGCGCCGCCCCGGCCGACACCTATCTCAGCGGCAAGCCGCTCTGGCGCCAGAGCGAACCGGAGGAGGATCATTGGCTGGCGCAGCAGATTGCTGCCGACCTGGCCGGCTGGGTGCCCCGATGAGGCAGCATATCCAGTTCACCTGCCGGGGCAGCCAACTGGTCGCCACCATCGACGATGGCCGCTCGGCCACCGGCCTGCTGATCGTTTCCGGCGGCAATGAGCTGCGTTCCGGCGCGCATCGGGGCATGGCCAAGCTCGCCGAACGCCTTTCCCGCGACGGTTTTCCGGTATTTCGCTTCGACCGGCGGGGCGTCGGCGACAGCGAAGGGGAAAATGGCGGTTTTCTATCCTCTGCTCCCGATATGGCGGCGGCAGTGGCAGCCTTCAGGGAGACCTGCCCTGGCCTTGACCGCATCGTGGCCTTCGGTAATTGCGACGCCGCAACCGCACTGGCCCTGCACCATGATCCCGATGATATCGCAGCCCTGCTGCTCGCCAATCCCTGGGTGATCGAGGACAGCCACGGCATGCCCCCCGCCGCCGCGATCCGCAGGCGCTACTGGGAGCGCCTCAAGAGCCCGCGCAAATTATGGGAGCTTGCCACCGGCAGGATCAATCTCGCCAAACTCTGGCAGGGCATGGCCGCCGCCCGTGGCCGGGGACAGGAAGGCCCGCTCGCCCGCGCCATGGCCAAGGCCCTTTGCAACACCAACCGGCCGGTGACGTTGATCCTGGCCGACCGCGACAACACGGCCGTGGCATTCGAGGAAGCCTGGAAGGGGCCTGCCTTCCGGGATCTGCACGGCGGCGGCAGGGTTCGCACCATCCGTATTCCCACCGCCTCCCACAGCTTTGCCCGGCCGGAGGACGCAGAAGCCCTCTACCGCGCCGTGCGCAACATGCTGCACCACATCTCCATGGGGTGAGGGGCTGCCGTCACAACCGTTGAGGCTCCGTCATGCCCGCTCGACCTAATGCCTGGAGTTGGATGCCGGTCGCAGGCCACCACAATCACCCCGCCTTCGCCTTCTTGGCGCCACCCTTCGCGGCCGGAGCCTTTTTGGCCGCGGCTTTCTTCTTGCCCTTTGCCGGCGCTTTTGCCGCCCGCTCGTCGATCAGTTGCGCCGCTTCTTCCAGCGTCAGCGCGTCCTTGTCGATCGTCTTGGGCAATGTCGCATTGGTCGTGCCGTCAGTGACATAGGCGCCATAGCGCCCGTCCATCAGCTTGATCTCCAGCTCCGTGCGTGGGTGCGGGCCCAGAATCTTCAACGGCTCCCGGCTCGTCCCGGACGCCCGGCCGCCGCGATTGGCCGCATCGGCCAGCTTGGCGACCGCCGCGTTCATGCCGGTGTCGAACACTTCGGCGGTGCCCGAAAGCTTTGCATATTTCCCATCATGCGCCAGATAAGGCCCATAACGGCCGATGCTGGCGGTGATCGGCTTGCCGCTTTCCGGGTGATTGCCGATGGTGCGCGGCAGGCTCAGCAGCTTGACCGCCCAATCCATCCCGAAATCCTCTCCGGGAATATCGCGGGGGATGGAGGCGCGAGCGGCCTCCTTGCCGCTCCCCATCTCGATATAGGGGCCGAAACGCCCGGACTTTTTGACGATGTCCTGCCCTGTCTCGGGATGCTGCCCCAGTATCTCCGGGCCTTCACTCGCGCCGCTGCCCTCGCTGCCCGGCTGCCCGAACTTGCGCGTATATTTGCACTCAGGATAGTTGGAGCAGGCGATGAACG
>CBHCMH010000137.1:0-5771 GCA_965974445.1 uncultured Rhizorhapis sp. | reverse complement strand
CGCGCCTGCACGAACAGGAAGCGCATATCGTGGCGCAAGCGGGCCGCAAGGGCGCGGTCACTATCGCCACCAACATGGCGGGGCGCGGCACTGACATTCAGCTGGGCGGCAACCTGGAATTCCGGGTCAATGACGAGCTGAGCGACATGCCGGAAGGACCGGAACGCGATGCCGCCATCGAACGCATCAAGGCGGAGATCGAGGCCGAGCGGCAGGAAGTGCTGGCGGCGGGCGGCCTGTTCGTGCTCGGCACCGAGCGGCATGAAAGCCGCCGCATCGACAATCAGTTGCGCGGGCGTTCCGGGCGTCAGGGCGATCCGGGCCTGTCGCGCTTCTACCTCAGCCTTGACGACGATCTGCTGCGCATTTTCGGCCCCGACACGCTGTTCGCGCGGATGATGAACAAGAATATGGCGGACGGCGAGGCGATTGGCTCCAAATGGCTGTCAAAGGCCATCGAAACCGCCCAGAAAAAGGTGGAAGCGCGCAACTACGACGTGCGCAAGCAAGTGGTCGAATATGACGATGTCATGAACGATCAGCGCAAGGTGGTTTACGAACAGCGCAGCGACATCATGGACGCCGAAACGGTGGACGACGTGGTAACGGACATGCGCCTGGAGACGGTCAACGCCATTGTCGCCGACCACTGCCCCGCCGGAACCTATCCCGAACAATGGAACATCGAGGGCCTTAAACTGGCCGTCAATGATATCTTGAATCTCCAGCCCGACATCGACGCCTGGATGGGTGAGGATACGCTGGAGCCAGAAATTCTGGAAACGCGCATCGCCGCGCTGGCCGACGAAGCCGTGGCCGAAAAGGTCGCGTCGATTGACGATGCCAGCTGGCGCATGGTGGAAAAGAATATCCTGCTCCAGACGCTCGACCATCACTGGAAGGAGCATCTGGCGACGCTCGACGCCCTGCGCCAGGTCGTGCACCTGCGCGCCTACGCGCAGAAAACGCCGATCAACGAATATAAGCAGGAGGCCTTCGCGCTGTTCGAGCGCATGCTTGGCAATATGCGTGAGGATGTGACCCGCACCATCGCGCGCGCGCAGTTCCGCATGGCTGAACCGGAACTGCCCGAACTGCCGGTCCTGCCCGACTTCATCACCTCGCATATCGATCCGTTTACCGGGGAAGACGACACGGCCGATTTCGATCGTGGCGGAGACGGCTTTATCACGACCACCCTGCCGCCGCTTCGTGTCCGGACGGACGGGGAACCGGACGAAAATCCCTATGCCGGCATGGACATCAGCCGCAACGCCCCCTGTCCCTGCGGCTCGGGCCGGAAGTACAAGCACTGTCACGGCGCTCTTTAGACTTGGAATCGACCAGCCATGCACGTGGGGACGGAGCCATTTTGGCTATGCGAAGTCAGTTCGTCCACGCCTTGGCCAGCGGCGCACCCAAGAGCCGCTCATATTCCCGTTCGGCGACCCCATAGAGGCCGTCGGTATAGCTGACCAGCGCCTCTACGTCGGTTATGGTGATGACGCCCCGTGTGGCGCGGATCAATCCCTCGCCCTCCAGATTGTGTAGCGCCACTGTCACTCCGGCGCGCCTTACGCCCAGCATCACGCTGAGGAACTCGTGGGTGAGGGGAAGGGACTCACCTTCGCTACGGTCATATGCCATCAACAGCCAGCGGGCGAGGCGCTGTTCGACATTGGCCTTGCCGGTGGCAAGCGCGGTTTGGGAAACCTGGATGAAAAACGTATGAACGAACTGGTTGAAGCGTGACCGCAAACTGCGGCTTTCTTCCAAAACTTGCCTGAAATCGGCGCAAGCGATGCTGAGTGAACTGCCGGATAATTGCATGATCGCCACGTTGGGCGATTGTTCCGCATCCAATATGCACGCCAGGCCGGACATTCCTTCGCGTCCGACAATGCCGATCTCCACTTGACGGTCGCCCGAGGCGCTCGCGATGATCGACAAAATGCCGGATTCAAGAAAGTGGACACGCTCGATGGGCCGGTCCCTGGCTTCGATGACAGTCCTGGCGGGCAATTCGTCCCATATTAGAAGCGGTTGAATTAACGCCATATCCGCTTTTGACAGGCTCGCCAGAAGCTTGTTGGCAGAATGTGAAAGGTCGGTTGGGGCACCGGACATCGGCGCGTGGCCTCCTTATGAACTATCGAACCAGCAATCCTCTTGGTCAGACCGTTGGATATAGAATTAGCAAACAGTTATACAAACGGGGTCATACTGCAACTCTCTGTACGTTTCCGTACTGAGGGCACCCCGGGCTCGACCTGTGGTTTTGACCGTACGTTTTCCGAGACTTATATCTTTTATTTTAAAGGGGTTAGAAAACTGTACGAATTCGTACCATAAATTGATTTGAACTATATAGATATCGTGAATATTATATGATCCTGCTTGATAATGAACGGAATAGGCTCGATCCTTTGTTTTCTTGAGCGTTATGATTTACGAATGACGTTGGATTATACATTATATTGTATTGAAAATATAGCTCCAATTTTGGTCGGTAATTGTTTCCAACGCGAAATATGTAAGGGATTCGAAGTATTTCATCAATTCTTCTGAGGGGGAATTATGGATGTGTCATTTTTTGGCCAGTTAACGATAGATAACTACTGGCCCATGGATCAGTCGCCGCGCTGAGATAGGTCGGGGTAATCGGACCGCTAATAACGGCCAATGTTAGACTGTTCGAATATGTTTGAAGCCATTGCCCGACTCCCCAAAGGTTCGGTGGAGGGCGAGAGGACTGTGTGAGGATAGGATGACCACCAACCGCGATGGTGAATATTTTGCCAGGCGGTTCGAGGCGGAGCGCCGAATGGTGAAGGAGGCCCGGGATGGGGCGTCGCGGCAACTGCATGTCCGAATGGCTAGCGAGTATGCGCGGCGCGCCGGAATCGGCGTGAAGAAGGACAATGTCGGCCAGGCCAAGTCCTGACTGGCCGATCCACCCTGTGGTCCAGAGTTTTCGATTTCCGGTTTGATGCCGGTTAAGGAATCGCGCGCCGGCTTTGCGACCCAGTCGGCCGTGTGTCACTTGCCTCGCCTCTGGTCGATCAGCCGGGGGCGAGGTTTTTTTTGGATGTTGCTATATCCGCGCGAGCGCGCGGGTCCATCCTTCCAGCCGTTCCGATCTTGTCGCTGGATCGATGGCGGGCTGGATCGCCCGAACCCCTTTTCGCATAAGCGCCGCTTCGTCCAGCGACGCAAAAACCCCCGCACCCACGCCAGCCAGCATGGCAGCGCCCAATGCCGTGGTTTCGATAAAGTCAGGCCGCTCCACGGGCAGGTTCAGCATGTCCGCCAGATCCTGCGCCATCCAGTCATTCGCCGCCATGCCGCCGTCGATCTTCAGCCGCCGCCATTCCACACCGTCGGCCGCGAAGGCGGATTTCAGGTCGTGCGCCATGTACGCCATCGCCTCCAACGCGGCCCGGGCGATATGTGCGCGTCCGGTCGCAAAACTGAGCCCGGTCAAGGCGCCCTTGGCATCCGGACGCCAATGGGGTGCGCCCAGCCCCGACAGGGCAGGCACAAGATAGACCCCGCCATTGTCCGGCACCAGGGACGCAAGCTCGGCCGTTTCCGCGACTGTGGCGAGCAGACCCAGTTCGTCGCGCAGCCATGTGATGAGGCTTCCGGCGACGAACACCGATCCTTCCAGGGCATAGTGGCGCACGCCGCCAAGCTGGTGCAGCACCGTGGCGATCAGCCGGTGCCGTGAGTGAGGAATGACAGGTCCGCTGTTGGTCAGGATGAATGCGCCCGTGCCAAACGTCGCCTTGGTGTCTCCGGGAGAAAGACAGGCCTGGCCGATCGTCGCGGCCTGCTGGTCGCCCGCCAACCCGCAAATGGCAAGGGAGCCGCCCAGAAGGTCCGGCACGGTGCGCGCGAATTCGCCCGCGCAATCCACTATTTCGGGCAGGAAGCGGCGCTCTATGCCGAACAGGTCCAGCAACTCATCGTCCCAGCCGAAAGCATCCAGCGCCATCAGCATCGTCCGGCTGGCGTTGCTGGCGTCGGTCACATGCAGGCCCCCGGTCAAACGGTACACCAGATAGGATTCGATTGTGCCCAGCGCCAACCGGTCGCCCGCGTCCCGCGCCGCCGCACGATTTTCCAGTATCCACGCCATCTTGCTGCCGCTGAAATAGGGGTCGAGCAACAGGCCGGTCTTGTCGGCTATCAGCGCCTCATGCCCCCAATCGCGCAGCATCTCGCACCTGTCCGCCGTCCGCCGGTCCTGCCAGACGATGGCGCGCCCGATCGGCTCTCCTGTTGTCCGGTCCCAGGCAACCACGGTTTCGCGCTGGTTGGTGATGCCAAGTCCCAGGATTCCGTCGGTTCCTCCGGCAAGGGCGACCATTTCCCGCGCGCAGGCCAGCGTTTTCCGCCAGATCTCCTCCGCATCATGCTCTACATGCCCTGCAGCGGGATAATATTGCGTCAGTTCCTGCTGAGCCGTGCCCATGCATGTGCCGTCCAGTCCGAACAGCATGGCGCGGGTTGAGGTGGTGCCCTCGTCAATGACGAGAATCGTGCCGTTCATGCGCCTCTCCCGATGCGGCTACTCGCGGGCGATGATAGGCTCAACGCGGTGAAGGCATCAAGGCTCTGACGGGGGTAGTGGAATGTCCGGGGTGGGGGCCGGGCAATGGGGTCTAGGCATTGCAGTCATCCGGCCCCCGATGAAGCGAAACGCTCGGGACGTCTTCAGATATGCAGCCCCCGTGCCAAATGCCGGAATGGCCGTATTTCCACGCAATTGGGTGGTGAAGACAAATTTACCATCTTTGCCGATTGTCAATTCTTCCGACAGAGGGTTGCCGGTGTGGCCTCTTGTTTATCTGGCGGAAAGTGGCACATGGGGCATTATGAATGTGGAAGAATTTCCGACGGGCGAACTGATGCCGCTATCGACCCTGGTTGCGCGAGTGCTGGCGCCCAATCCTTCGCCCTTCACCTTTACCGGCACCCAGACCTATGTGGTTGGGAAGGCCGACGTGGCGGTGATCGATCCCGGTCCCGCCGATCCCGCGCATCTGGACACGCTGCTGCGGATCATTGACGACCGTCCTGTCCGGGCGATCCTGTGCACCCACACGCATCGCGACCACAGTCCGGCGAGCGGGCCGCTGGCAAAAGCGACGGGCGCGCCGGTCATCGGCTGCGCTCCGCTGGTTCTGGACGATGACGGGCCGCGCGCCGACGCCGCCTTTGATCCCGATTACGCACCAGACCGCATCCTGATCGACGACGAAGCGATCTGGGGCGATGGTTGGACTCTGGCGGCGGTAGCGACGCCGGGGCATACATCGAACCACCTCTGTTTTGCCCTGCATGAGGAAAAGGCGCTGTTCACCGGCGATCATGTCATGGGCTGGTCGACCAGTGTGATCTCTCCCCCTGATGGCGACATGGCCGCCTATATGGCGAGCATGCAGAAGCTGCTCGGCCGCGATGACGTCGTCTATTACCCGGCCCATGGCGATCCGGTGGAAAACCCGCAACGCTGGGTCCGATCGATGATGGGGCACCGCAAGCATCGCGAGGGGCAGATATTGCGCCACCTGCGCGCGCATGACGCCGCCAGCATCCCGGAAATGGTGGAAAAAATGTACAAAGGCGTCGATCCGCGCCTGCACGGCGCGGCGGGGCGGTCGGTGCTGGCGCATCTTATCGACCGGGAGGCGCGGCAAATGGTGATCTTCGAAAAAGATAGCTGGTAAATTTATGCCTAATCGCGCGGAATTACAATATAGCAA
>CBHCMH010000136.1:0-5811 GCA_965974445.1 uncultured Rhizorhapis sp. | reverse complement strand
GTCACGGCCTGTTTGTTGACGGCGCGATATTGCGGATAGGCGGCGAGCGCGGCTTGCGTCTCCACCTGTTGGCGGCTCAGCCGGTCGACCTCGGCCTTTGTGCTTTCGATCAGCGGCAGGGCGGTCGCGTCCTGCTGGCCAAGCTGGACCAGCTGCGCCAACTCAATCCGCGCCCGTTCGATGTCGCGGGACAGCGAGGTGGACTGGCGGAACAGCCGGGCCGCTTCATCGTCGCCCGCCTGCAATTCGCGCGACAGCACTTCCAGCGTGTCGGCCGCGCCCGGCCGGACCAGGATCTGACTGGCGAGGAACATGTCCCCGGCCAGCTCCGGCTGCCTGGACAGTTCGGCCGTCAGCAGGTCGAAATAGGGCTGGAGCTGATTGGCAAGGCCAGTGACGCTCGCCCGGCTGGCGGTCGTGCTGGCGACAATCTCGCGGTAGAGGCTCAACGCCTCCCCATTGCGTTGCCGCCGCGCCAGAAAGGCCGCAAGCCGCGCCCGCGCGCCGTTCATGGCGGCCGTTTCGGGATATTGGGTCGCCAGCAGGGTCAGCGCCTCTCGCAGCAGCCCTTCGGCCGCGCCCGCATTCCCTTCTGCCTCATGCGTCAGCGCGGTTTCCGCGAGCAACTGGGCGCGCAGGCGGGTAATCGACGTCACCCGCCCGTCCCGCACCCTCACCGCATCGGCGAGCGCCTGTTCCAGCAGCGTGCGCGCCTCGGCAGGTTTCCCCTGAAGCCGCAGCAGCGTGCCGCGCAATTGCCCCGCCTGCGCGTCGATGATCGCCGCGCGCTCTTCCGGCGTCAGCTTGGTATCCTGCGCCGCGCCCATCGCCTTGGCGACCGGAATGCCGCTGTTGATCTCGGCCGCCATTCGCGGGCTGAGGTCAATGGACGCATCCGTCCCCATCGTCACTCTGCCGATCGAAGGCATCGGCTGGTCAAGGATCGCCATGGCGGCGGCATATCGGCGCTGGTTGAGCTGATGGATCGCTTCGAAATTGCGCCGCAGCCGCGTCTGCACCTTGTCGAGCGTGGCGATTTTCGATGCCTGGGCGAAGAGCATATCCGCCTGCTCGAATTCGCTGAGGTTGGAAAGCTGCAGCGCCTTGTTGATCAGATATTCGTGGCTGCGCGCCTCCCGCTCGGCAGGCGATAGCGTGGCCGCGTCGCTGTCGTCCAGTCGGTCCTGCAGCGTATCGAAAAATTCGGCGGCCTCGGCATAATTGCCGCTATTGTTGCGGCGATAGCCCTCGGCCAGCGATGTCTGCGCGTCCAGCGTTCCTGCCTGCAGCCGCGCAAAGGCCGCCGGATCGTCGGACCCGCTGGTGGCAATGGCAATCGGGCCTTCGACGATCCGGTCGGCGACAATGGTGCGAAGGCCAAGCTGCAGGGCGCTGTCATAGCTCTGGAAGCCCTGCGCGACATAGGTGAACTTGCCCGAACGATAGCTGTGGACGACATATCCCAGCCGGTCGCCGGCCAGCCTGCATAGCTGCGTCGTCACTTGTCCAAGCCCGGCGATGGGTGCGGAGCCGGGCGCGCCGCAGACCACATCCTGCCGCCGCGAAGCTGCCAGCCGGGCCTCCGCATCGCCGCCGCGCAGCGCGTAGAGCTGGCCAATCGGCTGGGCCGCATCCCGGCATACCAGCGTCCATGATCGGTCGAACATCCCGGCAATGGCGGGGTCGGTGGCTCGGCTCTGCGCCTGACACAGCACGCCGCTGCCGCTACCCAGGCTGAAGCTGTCGGCCAGGCTGGGCCGCACCTCCTGCGCCGCAACCGGATGCGCGGCAATCGCCGCTGTCGAAACATATAGCCAATTCAGCAGGCGCAGTCGCACAGCCATCCCCCCAAAATTCCCGTCCGGATTCCCTCAAGCGCCCGATTTATATCATAATTTGCGACTGGGGGAGGGGCTAATGCGTCGAGCCGTGCGGGGCAAGGTGAAATCTCCCCCTGCAGGCGCGGCGCTTTCCTTTCGCCGGTCCGCATTCGGCGATACTATGTCCGCGCCGGAGGATGCGCATATGACGATGGACAGGATTGAGGGCAAGTGCCTGTGCGGCGCGGTGAAAATGCGGATGACGCCGCCCGAGCCGCATATCGACGCTTGCCATTGCGGCATGTGCCGCCGATGGGGCGGCGGGCCATTCCTTTCGCTTGGGATGGTGACCGATCCGCAGATCGAGGGTGAGGAGCATATCGCCCGCTACGCCTCGTCCGACTGGGCCGAGCGCGCCTTCTGCAGGGCGTGCGGCACGCATCTCTTCTATTATTATCAGCCGGAGGGCGGCTATTCCTTCGCCGCCGGCCTGTTCGACGCCGCCAATGGCTTTGAATTCGCCCAGGAGATATTCATCGACGACAAGCCCGCCTATTACGACTTCGCGGGCCAGCGTGAACGGCTGACCGGGCGCGAGGTGATGGAGAGGTTCGGGATGGGCGGCAGCGGCGAGAGCGGCGGCTGATTTGAATTGCCTGGCTGATCCCGCCGAACCGTTCGATATGTATATGTCATGCCAAGCTGGAATGATGCCGACCCACAAACTTGGCGTCATTCCCGCGAAAGCGGGAACCCATCTATCCTCTTGGTTCGACGACAAAATATGCGGCGACATGAGTCCCCGCTTTCGCGGGGATGACGGCGGCGATTTTGGCTAATCTAAGCGGTGCAATTAGTAAGCCGTCCCGGGATCTAGCTTGCCTTCTTAGCCTGCTGACGCGATGGTTGCGGCGTTGAGCTCCGCTAACCATCTAGCGTAGGTTGATCCCAGGCTAACGCTCAAAACCGCTGTTGCGACGCTGGGGTTGTCTGGTTCTTCAACGCCTTGCCCATGTCTGTATTGATGCGCTCCATTTACCCATTCTTTGAATCCAGCTAGCCAACGAAGTAAGGCGTTTCGCTCGGTGCCCTGCGGCTTGCTGTCAAGGAGCGGTTGCAGTTTCTTCGTTATTTCGCTGCTGCCCAGTTGGGACACGTCGGGAAACATCAACTTGAAGATCGTTTCGACGCACTCAAAGGTCTGCCGGATGGCTTCACGTGTCTCAGGCGGGTTTGCGTCAAGTGCCCGCTGGCCTGCTTCGAAGTGAGAACGAGCCGCGCCGTATCGTGCTGGTTGTAAGGCAGCAATCGCACACGCCTGATTATGCTCAAATTCTCCGTCGACTGCAAAATGTACCCCACCTAGAGGGTCGAGACGATCACGTACGTTTTCCTCGGAGAAAATAAGGCTAACGCCCTCGATCCAGTCCTGGAGGTGACGATGCGATCTTTCATCTCGAAGTGCCTTGGCCACGACAGTGATTGTGTCAAGGAAGTCACGAAGCGCGCATCGCGTGAAAAACCTGTCCCAGTGACAGTAACCAGTCGTATACCTCGGAACTGAGACACCTAAGGCCGACTCTATCTCCTCAGCGCCAAAGCTACTGTTTGCTCGGCACTTGGAGAAGAGACGTGAAACGCGAAGCCTCATTCTTTCGCTGTCGCTGGTTGGTTCCCCCCGCGTTATGTAGTTGGAGCTGAACCTTTTGCCTTCATGAATCGTCACAGAAGTATCCGCTATCGAGCTGGTACACGTGTATCGCACGCTGATGCCCGCCAGCAACTCCCGCTCGAACTCCTCGACCTTGGCGAGGGGTCTTGTTTTTCTCATCGGGTAGAGTGACAGCCGTTCTGTTTAACTCGGCTCCAACTGGAACGGGAACTCCTAGCCCGATTATCAAATGGTGACCCCGGCGTGACTCGAACACGCAACATCCTGCTTAGAAGGCAGGTGCTCTATCCAGTTGAGCTACGGGGCCTCACGGTCCGCCGCCCGGCGCTTGCCGGGGGCATCTGCAGGCCCGGGGCATAGCGCGGATTGCAATGCGTGAAAACCGGGATATTGAGCGGGGATGGCCGAAAATTCTCCGTCATCGCTCACCGCCCTGGACGCCGCCGCGATCGGGGGCAGGCATTTTCGCTATTATGACTATGTGATGGCGGCGTTCGTCACCGTCCTGCTGCTCTCCAACGTGCTGGGCGCGGGGAAGCGGGCGGTGGTGGATTTGCCGCTGATCGGGCTTTGGCCCTTTGGCGCTGGCATCCTTTTCTTTCCGGTCAGCTACATCATCGGCGACGTGCTGACGGAGGTTTACGGCTATGGCCGGGCGCGGCGGTGCATCTGGGTGGGGTTCGTGGCGACCCTGTTCATGGCGCTGATGAGCTTCGTCGTCGTCGCCCTTCCCCCGGCGAGCGACTGGGACGGGCAGGCGGCCTATGAAGCGGTGTTCGGGCAGGTGCCGCGCATCGTGTTCGCGTCCATCACCGCCTTCTGGGTAGGCGAGTTCGCGAACAGTTTCGTGATGGCCCGGATGAAATTATGGACTAATGGCAAATATCTATGGACCCGGACCATCGGTTCAACGATTGTGGGCCAGGGGCTCGACAGCCTGATCTTCTATCCGCTGGCCTTTTATGGCGCGCCGGGCTGGCCGACGGATCAGATCATGCTGGTCATGCTCAGCCAGTTCATATTGAAGACGAGCTGGGAAGCGCTGCTGACGCCCGTCACCTATGCAGTGGTGGGCGCGCTCAAACGACGGGAGGGTGTCGATGTGTTCGACAGAGGCACGGATTTTTCACCCTTCAGGACGAAAGTTTGATGCATGATCCTGACCGCCATCGCCGACCATTGGGGGCCGATCAAGACCGGTATTGAACACAGTCTCGGCCTGTCATCGGACGCAATGCACATCCATGCGGGGGTGGCGCTGCTCCTGTTTTTCGCCTGGGTGACGCGGCGGCCGCTGCATGACTGGCGGCCCTGGCTGATGCTGCTTGCCGTGGAAGTCGCCAATGAGATTATCGACATGAACCAGCGGGCGGGCAGCCTGGAGCGGAACTGGGACGCGTCCCGGCACGACCTGATCAACACCATGTTCCTGCCGACGCTGCTGGTGCTTTATTATGCCTGGCGGCGCTGGCGGCGGCGTTCAGACTCTATCGGCACGCCAGCCGAAACGCCGGCCGAATAGTCTTCAGGCAAGCACGCTCGCGAACAGCCCTTCGAACAGCCGCCGGCCATCGGTGCGGCCATGCGCGGCCTCTACGACCCGCTCGGGATGCGGCATCATGCCCAGCACATTGCCCGCGTCATTGAGGATGCCCGCAATGTTGCGCGCCGAGCCATTGACCGCTTCAGCATAGCGAAAGGCGACGCGGCCTTCGCCTTCCAGCCGGTCGAGCGTCGCGTCGTCGGCGAAATAATTGCCGTCATGATGGGCGACGGGAAAGACCACCTGTTCGTCCGCCTCATAGCGGCTGGTGAAGGCGCTCTGGCTGTTCTCGACGGTCAGGGCGACATCGCGGCAGACGAACCGGATGCCGCCGTTGCGCATCAGCGCGCCGGGCAGCAGGCCCGCTTCGGTCAGCACCTGAAAGCCGTTGCAGATGCCGATGACGGTCACGCCGCGCTGCGCGGCCTTCACCACCGCCTGCATGATGTGCGAGCGCGCCGCCATCGCGCCGGAGCGCAGGTAATCGCCGTAGGAAAAGCCGCCCGGCACGCCGATCACGTCCAGCCCCTCGGGCAGTTCGCTGTCGCCATGCCAGACCATCTGCGTCTCGCGCCCGGAAATCTGGCTGAAGGCCACCGCCAGGTCGCGGTCGCAGTTCGAACCGGGAAAGACGATGACCGCGCTTTTCATGCAGCGTCAACCTTTTCGATGCGGTAATTTTCGATGACGGTGTTGGCGAGCAGCTTCTGGCACATGGCGTCGATATCCGCGTCGCTGGTGCCCTCGGCCAGGTCGAGTTCGATCAGCTTGCCCGC
>CBHCMH010000135.1:0-5813 GCA_965974445.1 uncultured Rhizorhapis sp. | reverse complement strand
GCATCGGTCCGGCCGGACCGGACGGGCAGGCAAGAAGGGGACCGCCGTGCTGCTGATCCCCTATCCGCGCCGCAAGCGCGTCGAATCCATGTTGCGCGGGGCGAAGATCAATGCCGAATGGATCAACGCGCCCACGGGTGATGACATTCGCCGCAATGATCGGGAGCGGCTGCTTGCCGCGCTGCTCGAGCCAGTGGAGGTCGATGACGAGGACCGGGCGCTGGCCGCCCGCCTGCTTAGCGAACGATCGGCCGAAGATATTGCCGCAGCGCTGGTCCGCGCCCATCGCGCGCGTATGCCGGTTCCCGAGGAACTGCTGGATCGCGGCGAAGGCCCTGCGCAACGGCAGGACGGCCCCCGGCCCGGCTTTGAGGATACGGTCTGGTTCCGGATGGCCGTGGGCCGCCGGGATAATGCCGATCCCCGCTGGATCCTGCCGCTGCTCTGCCGCCGCGGCCACATCACGCGCGGGGAGATCGGCGCGATCCGCATTACCGCGAACGAAACCCTGTTCGAAGTGCGCCGCGCCAGCGCCGGGCGCTTCATGACGGCGGTCAAGCGCACGGCAAAGGACGGCAGCGGCGATGAAGACAGCATCCTGATCGAGGAAGTCCAGGGCGCGCCACGCGACGTGGCCCGGAAAAGAAAAGCCAACGGCCCCCAGCCGGAGCGGCACAAGCCCAAGCGCTTCACCCCCAAAGGTCCGGGCGGGCGGCCAAACCGCGACCGGCCCGAAGGCGGTCGTCCCAGGCGGTCGGGTTTTCCGACCCATTCATTTTATTGCCGGAGGAACAGGCGGCTCAAGGGCAGGGTCATTTTGTGCATGACCGGTTGGGGGTGGGAAGCTGCCATTGAAACGGCGTCATCCCGGCGAAGGCCGGGGTCTCCCAAACCTTGGTTGTACGCTACTGATGGAGATTCCGGCTTTCGCCGGAATGACGCGTGTTGAACGGCAGATTCGACCCAGCAATCAGCCATGCATTAGGCGGATCGGTATGAGCGGCCTCTTGTGCGGACTTGCCATTGCGCCTGTTTGCCGCTAGGGGCCGCACTTCGCTGAATTCACGCATCCACAGGCTGGTCGGAAACCAGCCGCCTACCGGAGCAGATCGACATGAAACAAGATACCCATCCCGATTACCACTTCATCACCGTACAGATGACCGACGGCACGTCGTTCCAGACGCGCTCCACCTGGGGCAAGGAAGGCGACACGATGACGCTCGACATCGATCCCACCTCGCATCCCGCCTGGACGGGTGGAAACCAGCGGCTCCTGGACGCGGGCGGTCAGGTTGCGCGCTTCAACAAGCGCTTCGGTGGCCTCACCCTCAAAAAGGGCTGAGCTATCGTCAAACGGAATGAAAGGGCGCCGGTTTCGGCGCCCTTTTTAATGCCCGAGTCTCCTTCGGTCCCGACGCAGTGACGAGTCCTCTGTTACAAAAAAACAAGCAAGTCATGTTCATCTGCGGTAACATGGCCGTGGTTTAAGTTTTGTGGCTCCCGGTCTGTCACTGGGAGAGGAGTCGTCATGGACGACCGCAATATGGCGATAATTCCTGGCCCTCGAGGACCAGGCCCAGCCATCACCAGGGCCGGGCCACCGTCGGCGCGCCTTCTGTTGCAATTTGCTGCGGTGGCGATCCTGGCCCTTGTCAGCACAGTCCATGTCCGGGCAGGTCCATTCGAGGACGCGCAGGCGGCGCAGGCCAAGGGCGATCATGGCACCGCGGCGCGGATTTACCGCTCGCTCGCCGATCAAGGCAATGTCGCGGCACTGACGCAACTTGGCATATTGTACCGCCTCGGGCGCGGGGTGCCAAAGGATCTTGACGAAGCCATGGACATGCTGCGGCGAGCGGCCTCGCTCGGGTCCGTCGGCGCACAGTTTCAGGTTGGCGACATGTATCTGCGCGGCCAAGGCGTCGAACAGGATTTGCTGGAGGCCGCCCGATGGTACACCCGTGCCGCCGAACAGGGGCATCCGGTGGCGCAATATAGCCTCGGCGTCCTGTACAAGCTGGGCGGAGGCGTGCGCAAGAGTTCCGCCAGATCCGTCAAATGGCTGGCGCGTTCGGCCGTGCAGGGCGTGCCGGAGGCGCAATATGAGCTTGGGCTGTCATACGCTTCGGGCGCGGGCCACAAGAAGGATTTTGTGGCCGCCTATAAGTGGCTGTCCCTCGCCCGCGCGGCGGCCTCCGACAGCAGCACGCGGACGCGCGCCGCACAAGCGGCCGCCAATGTCGAACGCAAGATGACCTCAGAGCAAGTCGCGGCGGCCCGGGAACAGATCAGGGAATGGCAGCCGACGCGTGAGAGAGGGGCGGCATCATGATCGGTCGAATCCTCAACAGCTATTTGGTTGTTCTCATCGCCGGTCTTGCCAGCCTTGGGATAACCGTGGGCGTCTGGCAGTGGCTGTCGCTGGAGCAGAAGCAATCGACGGCAACGACCTTCCAGCTCGAAGCGGAGCAACGTGCCGAAGCCATGAAGCGGCAATTTGCGTCGGAAACCCATCTGATCGATGCATTGGTTGCCTATTACGGCGTCTCGGGGAAGGTCGGCCCAGAAGCGTTCGCGGCATTTTCAGGCGCCTTGCTCTCGGAAGTGACAAGCATAGAGGCCGTGCAGTTTGTGCGAGCGGGTCCAGATCCAGGCTATTATCCGGTTGAATATTCTCAGGCGCCCGATGGATCGGTGCCGGACCATCTTGGCTATGATTGGGGAAAGGACAACGCCGCGCGGGCAACGCTGGCCGCTGCGCGCGACAGTCAGGAAATCAGCGCCGCAGCCCATATTCAGTTGCCAGGCGTGCCGGATGACGATCCGCATATAGCGGTCTTCGCGCCGGTATATGCCCAAGGGTCCGAACCCATGGCGACACCGGACCAGCGCCGCGCCCGGTTACAGGGATTTATCGTCGCCATCGTCCACATCGCCGATGTCGTATATGGGGCGATGGACCTGATGCCGAGCAGCGGCGTCGATATCTATCTTCTGGATGCGAGCGCGCCGGCGGGCCGCCGGGTCATCGTGTCGCTCTTGTCGCCAGAAAGCGAGCGGCGGCAAGGGGCGAGCGAGAGGTCGGCGGCCCCTCCCGTGGATGCCGAACTTTACCACTCAAGCTCGCTCGTAGTGGGCAGGACGGTGTTCACCCTCTATGTTGCGGCCACGGACGCCTATGGCGGGAAACCGGGGATGTTGGCGCGGCCGACAATCGCCCTTGCAGGCGGCCTGGCCGTCACCCTGCTGCTCGTCGTCTATCTTCTGTCCCTGGCCGACCAGCGGCGCAGGACCGAACATGTTGTAGCCGAACGCACGGCCGAATTGCGGCAGCTAAACCGCGAACTCGAAGACCGGACACTGCAACTCGAAATCTCCGAGCGGGATTTGAGGGCGGCCAAGGACAAGGCGGAAGAAGGTACCCGGGCAAAAAGTCAGTTCCTCGCCAATATGAGCCATGAAATCCGGACCCCGATGAATGGGGTCATTGGATCGGCCGATCTGCTGGGCGATACGGAACTGACGCCCCTGCAGCGGGAATATCTGCAGATGATAACCCAATCGGCCGATTCACTGCTGCACCTCATCAACGACATATTGGACTTTTCAAAAATCGAGGCGGGGCGGCTGGAACTGGAAACCGCACCCTTCCATCTGCGGGATGAATTGGCCGACACGATGCAGGCCTTTTCGGGTCGCGCGACGCAAAAGGGGCTGGAGCTGGCCTGCCATGTTGCGCTCGACGTTCCCGATGATCTGCAGGGAGATCGCCACCGCCTGCGGCAGATACTGGTCAATCTGGTCGGCAACGCGATCCGCTTCACTGAAAAGGGCGAGGTGGTGCTGGATGTGCGCGTGGAAAAGCAGGGGAACAATTATGTCGGCCTGCATTTCGCGGTCAGTGACACCGGTACAGGCATAGCCCTCGACAAGCAGAAGATGATTTTCGAAGCCTTCTCTCAGGCCGATGCCTCATCCACGCGCCGCTTTGGCGGGACAGGCCTTGGCCTGACGATCGCATCCCAACTGGTTACGCTGATGGGCGGACGGTTGGAAGTGGAGAGCAAGCCGGCCAGCGGGAGCATCTTCCATTTCAGCCTGCCCTTCACGCTGGCGGAGGAACGTGCGCCTGACGAACAGACGCTTCAGCCCAGCCTGCATGGGCTGCCGGTGCTGATTGTCGATGACAATGAAACCAACCGGCGCATACTGGAAGAGATGCTGCGGGGATGGGGCATGAAGCCTCACATGGCCGAAAGCGGCGTACATGCCCTCGCATCCCTTCGCCGCATGGCGGCGATGGGCAGACCGTACCGATTGGTTCTGCTTGATATGCTGATGCCGGTGATGGACGGCATCGCGGTTGCGGATGCCATTGCCGCCGAAACGGCCATTGGCAAGCCGGCCGTCATCATGCTGTCCTCGGCGCATAAGGACGATGTTGTCCGGCGTGCTGAAACCCTGGGAATCAGTCATTTCCTGTTGAAGCCCGTCCGGCAATCGGAACTGCTGGAAACCATTTTCGCCGTTCTGGGCGTTACTACCGATGAGGCGGCCGTGGCGGCGCAGCCCGTCCCGGAAGAGATACGGCCCCAAAAGGTGCTCGTGGCTGAGGATAATGCCGTCAACCAGCGTCTCGTCCAGCGTCTGCTGGAACGGCGCGGGCATGTGCCGACCATCGTCGGCGATGGGGCCGAAGCGGTCGCCGCATTGTCGAACGGCTCCTTCGACCTGGTACTGATGGATGTCCAGATGCCCAATATGGACGGGTTCCAGGCGACGGCGGCCATTCGCGAACGGGAGAAGCAGACGGGCGGCCATATTCCGATCATCGCCATGACGGCGCATGCGATGAGGGGGGATCGCGAACGGTGTCTGGCGGCGGGCATGGACGGCTATGTCTCCAAACCCCTGCGGTCGGATGACTTTTATGCTGCCGTCGAAAGTTGCGGGCAGGATCTGGCGGCCGCGTCTTCCGGCGAGGTTCGGAAAAGCAAGGGGGATGAGAAGGAAAGGAGGGCTTGAGACATGGTCAAGCTGGATTGGCGGAAAGCGCTCGAAAACGTCGATGGCAGCGAGGAACTGCTGCTGGAGCTCGCCAAGCTGTTCATTGAGACACAGCCGGACATGATGGCCCAGATCAGTACGGCGATTGCCAATGCCGATGCTTCGTCCCTGCATCGCGCCGCGCATAATCTGAAAGGCTCCGCCCGCATTTTCGCGGCGGGCGAGACGGTTGAACAGGCAATGCAGCTGGAGGTGATGGGGGCCGACGGCGATCTTCGCGGCGCGGCGGAATGCCTTCCCGCGCTGGATCGGGCCGTCAGCGAACTGACGGCGACGCTCGCCGAACATATCGCGCGCGCGGGAGCGGGGGAGAGAAACGGGCGGTAGCTGCACTGCGCTGCGGCGTGAGCATGGCGGCATCGGCGCCGCCATCGGGCAAAAGGATGAAGTGCCATGGCGAACCGACATGATATCACGGTCCTTCTGGTGGAAGACAATCCGCTTTATGTCCGCCTCATCAAGCGGCTGCTCGGGCGGTCCGAGCATCCCGTATTCGATGTGCAATCGGTAGGCACTCTTGCGGACGCGATCAGACGGCTCGGCGAAGGCGGGATCGACATTGTGCTGTTGGACCTCATGCTGCCTGACAGCGCCGCGCTCGATACCTTTTACCGGATGCAGGCCCATGCCGCGGACACACCGATAATCGTGCAGAGCGCGATGGACGATGTCACGCTTGCCAGCAAGGCGGTGGAGGGCGGCGCGCAGGATTATCTCCTCAAGGATTCGATCAACGGCGTCTC
>CBHCMH010000134.1:0-5830 GCA_965974445.1 uncultured Rhizorhapis sp. | reverse complement strand
GTCCCCCGCCCACCGGGCTCGACGAGCGTGGAAACAGGGAACGCGATGGCACAATTATCAATCGGCACGGCATGGGAAGAAACGCTCGCCTTCGTGAAGCGCGAGGGCACCTTGCTGTTTCCCGTGGCGCTCATGTTCCTTGCGTTGCCCGCGGTCATTCTGCAGCTTCTGACGCCCGGCGATATGCGCGCCACAAAGGCAGTCGAGGGGGTGAAGGACGCGCCGCAGCTTCCCCCTGAGTTTCTGTTGGCGATGCTGATCGTCATCCTGATCGCCATGCTAGGCACGCTCGCGATCAACGCTTTGGCTTTGCGGCCGGGGATCAGCGTCGCTGAAGCGCTGCATCTGGCGGTGCGGCGACTGCCGGTGCTGATCGGGGCGGCGCTGCTCCTGATCCTGGGTTTTGCCGGACTGCTCCTCATATTGTCCGTGATCGGCGGCGGACTGGCCGCCGCAATGGGCATGGGGGCTGCGATGTCGCTGGTGGCGCTGCTCGCGGCGCCGGTTCTCCTGTTTGTGGCGATCCGGTTATTGCTGCTGAACGCGGTTGTTATCGACGAACCCGTCAACGCGCCTCAGGCGATCCGCCATGGCTGGCGGTTGACCATGGGCCAGTTCTGGAAGCTTCTGGGCTTCATCGGCGTGCTGATTATTTTGATGGTTGTCGTCCAACTGGTGTCCCAGTCGATCTTCGGCATCGCGGGCAGGCTGATAGGCGGCACGACCCTGTCAGTGCTGCTGGCGGGGCTGGCGGTGGCGGTCGTCAACGCCGTCATCCAGGTCTATTATCTGGTCATGACCTGCCGGATATACCGGCAACTGGCCGGTTGATCCGCCTCAGCAAGTTAACTCCAGGCGGTGAGCGGAGGCAGGCTCATGAGAATGGAATCGACATTGCCGCCGGTCTTGAGTCCGAATAGCGTCCCCCGGTCATAGATCAGGTTGAATTCGGCATAACGCCCGCGCCACTCCAGTTGGCGCTGCCGTTCGTCGCCGGTCCAGCTCATATGCATGCGCCGCCGCACAAGCGCGGGGAAAATTGAAAGAAAAGCCTCGCCGACATCGCGGGTGAAGGCGAAATTCGCATCGAATTCGCCCTCCAGATGATCGTAGAAGATTCCGCCGACGCCGCGCGCCACCCCGCGATGGGGAATGTAGAAATATTCGTCCGCCCACTTCTTGAAGCGCGGATAGTAGGTCGCGTCGTGGGAATCGCAGGCCTGCTGAAACGCAGCATGAAAATCCGCCGTGTCAGCCTCGTAGGGAATGGGCGGGTTCAGGTCCGCGCCGCCGCCGAACCAGCGTTTTGTCGTCACCAGGAACCGCGTGTTCATGTGGACGGCGGGGACATGGGGATTGGCCATGTGCGCGACCAGACTGATGCCGGTGGCGAAGAAATGCGGGTTTTCCTCCGCGCCATGGATGGTCTTGGCAAAATCGGGAGAAAAGGCGCCGCCGACCGTCGAGACATTGACGCCGACCTTCTCGAACACCTCGCCCTTCATGACGCCGTGCACGCCGCCGCCGCCCTCACCGGGGGCAAGTCCCTCCGCGTCGCGATTCCAGGGCGTATACATAAAGCGTGCGTCGCTTCCCATTTCGCGCTCGATCGCCTCGAACTCGGCGCAGATCCGGTCGCGCAGGCTTTTAAACCAGGTGCGTGCCGCCTGTTGTTCTGTGTCCAATTCCATCATGGGGGATATAGCCCTGTTTGCCGTAATGCCTCTCCCAGCGCGATGCCTGCTGCGACGGCAATATTCAAGGATCGAAATTCCGGCTGCATCGGAATGCGTACGGAGAGGTCCGCCTGCTCATGCACATCGCCGGGAACGCCAGCGCTTTCCGACCCCATGAGCAGCACGTCGTCGAGACGAAATTTCATATCGGGCAAGCGCAGGGAGCCCTTGCTCGTCAATAGCACGATCCGCCGGCCTTCTTGACTCATCGCAGCCATGAATTCCTCGAAATTGGCGCGGCGGTCGATTTTGGCGGAATGGGCATAATCCATCGCCGAGCGCTTTAACTGCCGGTCGGAGAAGGGGAAGCCGCATGGCTCGATAATATCGACGGGCACGCCAAAGCATGTTGCAAGGCGAATGATCGTCCCTGTGTTTCCGGCAATGTCGGGCTGATAAAGGGCCAGGCGCATGTCCTTCTCTTAGGACGCTCGCGCCTATTTGTCACAGGGCCGTCAAATTGCTGTTGGCAAAAGGACCGTTCGGAGGCTATCAGGCGCGCGAACCGCCGGGGGATTTTGGCGGCAGTGCGCCTGCGTCACTGACTTTTGCCAGGGATTCAGCGCACTTTAAAGAAACGGGTTAAGGGACAAGGGCAGTTGAATGACAACGCTTGATCATGGTGAATCGGTGGAAATTCCCGCTGACGGGGTCCGCCGCCGCGACTTCATCAATATTGCGGCAGTAAGCTTCGCCGGCGTCGGCGCGGTAGCTGTCATTCCGCCGCTGGTGAATCAGATGAACCCGAGCGCCGATGTTCTCGCGCTTGCCTCGACCGAGGTCGATATCAGCGCGATTGAGCCCGGCCAGGCCATCAAGACCACGTTCCGCAGCCAGCCGCTGTTCGTCCGGCATCTGACGCCCAAGGAAATCGAGGAAGCCGACGCTGTTTCGGTCAGCGATCTGCGCGATCCGCAGACGCTGGCGGACCGGACCATCGACGGCAAGAAGCAATGGCTCATCACCATGGGCGTCTGCACGCATCTTGGCTGTGTGCCGCTGGGCGCGGGCGAGGGCGAGAATCGCGGTGAATATGGCGGCTATTTTTGCCCCTGCCACGGTTCGCACTACGACACCGCGGCCCGCATCCGCAAAGGCCCGGCACCCACGAACCTGGAAGTGCCGGAATATACATTCACGTCCGACACGGTCGTCACGGTAGGCTGAGGTAAGAGATCATGAGTTTTCCCTGGGCTGAACATTACACCCCCAAGCATCCGCTCATGCAGTGGATCGATTCCCGCCTGCCGCTGCCGCGCCTGGTCTATAATTCCGTCGGCAAGGGCTATCCGGTTCCCCGGAACCTGAATTACTGGTGGAACTTCGGCGTTCTGTCGGGATTTTTCCTGGGCCTTCAGATCGTCACCGGCATCATCCTGGCCATGCATTATGCGGCCAATGCCGGCGTCGCGTTCGATAGCGTCGAGCATATCATGCGCGACGTCAATTCGGGCTGGCTGCTCCGCTACGCGCACGCGAACGGGGCGAGCTTCTTCTTCATCGTGGTCTATATCCACATCTTCCGAGGGCTTTTCTTCGGATCCTACAAGGCTCCCCGGGAAATGGTCTGGCTGCTTGGCCTGGTCATCTTCCTCCTCATGATGGCGACGGCCTTCATGGGCTATGTGCTGCCCTGGGGACAGATGAGCTTCTGGGGCGCGAAGGTGATTACCGGCCTGTTCGGCGCTATTCCCCTGGTGGGCGAGCCGATCCAGACCTGGCTGCTGGGCGGATTTGCGCCGGGCAATGCTGCGCTCAACCGCTTTTTCTCGCTTCACTATCTGCTGCCCTTCGTGATTGCGGCGGTGGTCATCCTGCACATCTGGGCGCTGCACATTCCGGGTTCCAGCAACCCGACCGGCGTGGACGTGAAGGGTCCGCAGGACACTGTGCCCTTCCACCCCTATTACACGGCCAAGGACGGTTTCGGACTGGGCGTGGCGCTGATCGGTTTTGCGATCCTCGTCTATTTCGCGCCGAACCTGCTGGGCCACCCGGACAATTATATCCCGGCGAACCCGCTTTCGACGCCGGCGCACATCGTTCCTGAATGGTATTTCTGGCCGTTCTACGCGATCCTGCGCGCCTTCACCTTCGACTTCTTCTTCATTCCGGCGAAGCTGCTAGGCGTGCTGGCGATGTTCGCGTCGATCCTGCTGCTCTTCTTCCTACCCTGGCTTGACCGCTCGCCGGTCCGCTCGGGCCGCTATCGTCCGCTGTTCAAGCAGTTCTTCTACCTGCTGCTCGTGGACGTCGCGATCCTGGGCTATTGCGGCGGTGCGCCTGCGGAAGAACCGTTCGTGATGATCAGCCAGCTCGCTTCGGCTTATTATTTCGCGCACTTCCTGATCATCCTGCCGATCATCTCGAGCATCGAGCGTCCGCTGCCGTTGCCCGGTTCGATCACCGAGGCGGTGCTTGGGAAAGACCAGACGGCCGTGGGCGGCAAAGCCGCTGCGGTACCGGCTGAATAAGGGGAATAGATAACATGGTTCGCGTATTTGCTGCCCTTGTCGGCATCTTCTTTTCGGGCATGCTGCTCTATTCCTTCGTCTTCGGCGCGGTGAACTATGTCAGCGAGCCGCCCGCACCGACGGCCGAGCATGAATTCCATCTTCCGCCCAAGCATGTGGAATTCGCCTCCGATGGCCCGCTCGGCTATTACGACCGCCAGCAGCTTCAGCGCGGTTTCCAGGTTTACAAGGAGGTCTGCGCGGCGTGCCATTCACTGCGCCATGTGTCTTTCCGTGACCTGGCGGGGCTGGGTTACAACGAGGCTGAGATCAAGGCGATTGCCGCCAACTGGTCAGCCGAAACGCCGACCGTCAATCCGGAAACGGGTGAGCCTGCCACGCGCAAGCCAGTTCCGGCCGACCGTATTCCGATGCCCTTTGCCAATGACGTCGCGGCGCGCGCAGCCAACAACAACGCCATTCCGCCTGACCTTTCGCTGATGACGAAGGCGCGTCACCACGGGAATGCGTACATCTATTCGCTGCTGACCGGGTATCAGAAACAGCCTGCGGAACTCCTGAAAGCGTTCCCGGACGTCAAGACGCCGGACGGGCTGCACTTCAACCCTTACTTCCCGAACCTTAACCTCGCCATGGCGCCGCCGCTGACCGGCGATGGTCAGGTGACCTATGCCGACGGCACCAAGGCGACCGTTGATCAGATGGCGAAGGACGTTGCGGCCTTCCTGACCTGGACGGCCGAGCCAAAGCTGGAAAATCGCCACCGTGCGGGTCTGGCTGTGCTCTTCTTCCTGCTCGTCGCGACAGGTCTTGCCTATCTGTCCTATCGCAATATCTGGGCCGACAAGAAGCATTGAGACCCAACGCCCCGCAACTGGGTGGAGCGTAGAAACAGGGAGCCGGCGGGAAACCGCCGGCTTTCCTGTTTTCGGACGCGGTTTCCGGCAGGTTACGCTGCTTATACCAGCCTGCGTTGAGGGCGACATACGGCCGTCGTCCCTGCGGAGGCAGGGACCCCGCTTCTTTTGGTTCAGCCTGACGAAGAAAAGCTGGGTCCCTGCCAGCGGCCGGAGGCCGCGGTTTATCCTGAGCGCCCGCCCTGCGGGCAGTCGAAGGGCAGGGACGACGATTCGAGTATTACCTGTCGCGAAAAGTAGGTCGTCCTCCATGCAGGTCGGTATTATGCGACAGTCTCCTGAATCCGCCCTACTCCATCGCCATCAATTCCGAAGTGCTGACGGCGGTCGCCGCGCTCTCTTGCCCGGCCAGCAGGGCGGCGAAGCGGGCGCGCCACCAGGCGACGTCCTGTTTTTTCACATTGTCCGCCATGGCGAGCCAGCGTTCGCGCCGTTCCTCCAGCGGCATCTGCAGGGCGCGATAGATGGCGTCGGAGATTTCCTCGGCCGAATAGGGGTTCACGAGCAGGGCGCGGTCGAGCTGCAGGGCGGCGCCGGCGAAGCGTGACAGGATCAGGACGCCCGGATCCTCCGCGTCCTGCGCCGCCACATATTCCTTGGCGACCAGGTTCATGCCGTCGCGCAGGGGGGTGACAAGGCCGATGCGCGCCGCCCGGTAGATGCCGCCCAGCCGGTCGCGCGGATAGCCCTGATTCACATAGCG
>CBHCMH010000133.1:0-5844 GCA_965974445.1 uncultured Rhizorhapis sp. | reverse complement strand
CGGCCATTTTCGACAACGTGGTCATTCGCTTTGACGCAGCGCAGCGTCGTCGAGTCGATCGTCCCAGGGACGATCCCTCATGTTGTGCTGCAGTCAAAGCGGGGGTGAAACGTGGGCATGGCGCCTGATGCGAACCTAGCACTGCCAGGTGCAAAGACCTTCAGCCAGTCTGGCCCGGAAGCGGGTGCGGAGGCAGGCTTTGTGGCATCCTCCGGTACGGGCCACGGCGCGGCCGCAAACAATTCAGATTCACACTTGCCCCATATTGTCGTCGGCGGCGGCCCTGCTGGCATGCGCGCGGCGCAGGAGCTTGCCCGCCTGACCGACAGGCGGATCATTCTGTTCAGCGATGAAAAATGGGGACCGTATAATCGCGTCAAACTGACGCCGCTCCTCGCCCGGGAGGTCAATCTGGGGCAGGTCTGTCAGACGCTGGACCTGGACAACGCCCAGCGGGTCGAACGAATCGACGGCTGCCGAATCACGTCCATTGATGCCGCCGGCCGGACGGTGAAGGACCATCTGGGCCGTGAATGGGCCTATGACAGCCTGATCCTGGCCACCGGTTCGCATCCGCATCGCCCGCCCATTCCCGGCATCGAATTGTCGGGCGTCTTCACCTTCCGCAACTTGAACGACACGCAGGCGCTGGTCGCCCGGGCGCAGCGCAGCCGCCATAGCGTCGTCATCGGCGGCGGTCTGCTGGGGCTGGAAGCGGCGCGCGGCATGTTCGGCCGCGGCGTGCCGGTGACGGTGGTCGAGCATGAATCCCGGCTGATGGCGCGGCAGCTTGACGATGCCGGCGGCGCGGCGCTTGGCCGCGAGATCGAGGCACTGGGGATTGGCGTCCGGACCCGAGTGTCGGTCCGGCAGATCGTCGGAACGCTCCGCGTCGAGGGGCTGTTCCTGTCCAACGGCGAAGAGCTGGCCTGCGATACCGTCATCCTCTGTACCGGCGTCCGCTCCAACCGGGATCTGGCGCTCGACGCGGGGCTGGCCGTCGGCCAAGGCATTCGCGTTGACGACCGGATGCGGACGTCGGACCCGAATATCTATGCGGTGGGCGAATGCGCCGAACATGACTCCATCGTCGAGGGGCTTGTCGCACCGGGCCTGGAACAGGCCAAGACCGCCGCCGCAGCGATCACCGGCTCGGACCGGCCCTATCGCCGCGCGCCGGTCACCACCCGCCTCAAGGTGGTCGGCGCGCCCGTTTTTAGCGCGGGCGACGTCGAGCAGGCCGATCAGCGGACGGACATCCAGTCAGCCGCCTATGTGGCGGAGAGCGAGGGCCAATATCGCCGCCTGATCCTGCGCAACGGACGGATTACCGGCGCGATCGCCGTGGGCGAATGGGAAGAGATTGGGCAGGTCCAGCAGCTCGTCGCCCGGAAGAGCCGCGTCTGGCCCTGGCAGCTTCGGCTATTTGCCCGCACCGGCGACCTGCTCGGTGCGAACGTTCCCGAGTCTGTCATCGCCTGGCCCGCCGCATCGACGGTGTGCAACTGCACAGGCGTTACGCGCGGGCAATTAGGCGAAGCGATTGCCGGGGGCTGCGCGAGCGTGGACGCGCTGTCGCGCATGACCAGCGCATCGACCGTCTGCGGCGGTTGCCGCCCGCTGCTGCAGGATCTGCTCGGCGCCGACGCTCCGGCAGAACCGGTGAAGCGGTGGCGTCCGGTGGCGCTGTTTTCGCTGCTCGCGCTGGCGGGCGCGCTGCTGTTCAACCTGCTGCCGCCGCTGCCCATGGCGCAGGCGTTCACCGACGGCTTCACGCTCGACAAGCTGTTCATCGACGGGACGCTCAAGCAAGTGACGGGCTACAGCCTGCTGGTGCTGAGCACCATTGCGGCCATCCTGTCGCTGCGCAAGCGCTGGGCATGGCTGCGCTTTGGCGATTTTGCCGGATGGCGGCTGGTGCACATCATCCTGGGCGTGCTGGCGGTGACGACGCTGATTGCCCATACGGGCTTTCGGCTGGGCGAGAACCTCAATCTCGCGCTGATCGCGTCCTTCCTCGCTACCGTGCTGGCCGGAGCGATCGGCGGCGGCATCATTGCTTTTGAACATAAGCTCGCGGGCCTTCCCGCCGTGCGTTCCCGGCGCATCGACCCGCGCGGCATTGCCCTGTGGCTGCACATATTGGCCTGCTGGCCGCTGCCGATGCTGCTCATCGTCCACATATCAACGGTCTATTTCTACTGATGGCGGGGAAACGCAAAACCGTCTGGCTCTGGGCCTTTTGGGGCGCGTTCACGCTGATCCTGCTCGCCCTTTCGGCCGTCACCATGGCCTATGGCGGGCCACGCCAGCTATTCCTGATCGGCAGGACGAGCGATGCCCATCACCAGATCGAAATGGCGTGCAGCGCCTGCCACACCAGCTGGTTCGGGGGCCGCGAGGCGATCGAGACCGGATGCCTTTCCTGCCATGAGGAGGACCTCAAAAACTCCAAGGACAATCACCCGGCAAAGAAATTCAGCGATCCCCGCAACGCCGACCGGCTGGCGAAGCTGGACGCGACGAAATGCCTGACCTGCCATGTCGAGCATCAGCCAGAAGTGACGCAGCCGATGGCGGTGACGCTGCCCGGCGATTTCTGCGTCGCCTGTCACGCCGAAGTCGGCGAGGACCGGGAAACGCACAAGGGGCTGACCTTTGACACATGCGCGGGCGCGGGATGCCACAACTTCCACGATAACCGCGCCCTCTATGAAGATTTCCTCGAGAAGCATGTGGGCGAACCCGCGATCAGGAAGGTGGCGAAGATCGCGCTGATCGATTGGCACGCGATGGAAGCGGACATGCCGAGGCCGGAGCCCGCGACGCTGCCGGACGCCCCCGCCAGCATCCAGGCGGACGCGCATGTGATGACCGACTGGCTTGGCACGGCCCACGCCAATGCGGGGGTCAATTGCTCAGGCTGCCACCAGCCGCAGGGCGCTGGGGCTGGGAATGCCGCGAGCTGGATCGCAAAGCCCGGCATGGCGCAATGCGCGACCTGCCATTCTGGGGAGGTGAAGGGCTTTACCCAGGGCAAGCACGGCATGCGACTAGCCGCTGATATGTGGACATCGAAGGCGGGGCTTTTCGGCCTGATCAAGGATGAGGCGCTGGGGCCGATGCGGCCGGAGCTGGCACGCCTGCCGATGAAGCAGAAGGCGCATGGCACGGAGCTGACCTGCACCACCTGTCATCAGGCGCATGACTTCAATCGGCAGAAGGCGAAGGTGGAGGCATGCGCCACCTGCCATAATGACGAGCATACCAAAGCCTATTTCGCCTCGCCGCATTTCAAGCTGTGGCAGGCCGAGTTGGCCGGGAAAGCGCCCGAGGGCACCGGCGTCACCTGCGCCACCTGCCATATGCCGCGCCTGCTGGAACGCGGAGACGACGGGATCGAACGGGTCCTGATCGCGCACAACCAGAACGACAATCTGCGACCCAATGAGAAGATGGCGCGCGCCGTCTGCATGGATTGTCACGGGTTGGGCTTCACGCTCGACGCGCTCGCCGACCGGGCGCTGATCAATCGCAATTTCAAGGGACGTTCCTCTGTCCATGTCAAAGGGATCGACTGGGTGGAGCGGCGCATGCGGCAGCGGGGAGAAACGCCGTGATGCCGTGACTATCAACACGTACAGGGAAGGAATTTTCGGTCATGAATATCAAAAGGATAGCAACATTGGCGGGGGCTGCCGCAGCCCTTGCCCTGGCGAGCGGATGCTCGTCAGGCGGCGAGGCTGAAGCGCCTGCGGCCAGCATCGACCCGCAAACGTTCACGGACTCGCTCTTTGCGGTGATGTCGTCGGACCGCGCCGTTTACACGCAGAAAGTGGTGAACCGCCTGCAGAATGACGAGAAGGTCATCAAGGCCAGCGAGCATTTCGAAGACGACAAGGCCCTGCCGCTGCCCGCGCAAATGTTCCGCTTCGGTTCGGAAATGGTATCCGAGAAGACGGACAAATTCTCCTACCAGCTCCTCTCGCTCTGGCCGATCAACAAGCAGAACGCACCCAAGACGGACGTCGAGAAAAAGGGTCTTGAGTTCATCTCCGCCAATCCGGGTCAAAATTTCTACGCCGACGAGGAACTGGGCGGGAAGAAATATTTCACAGCCGTCTATGCGGACAAGGCCGTCGCGCCTGCCTGCGTGACTTGCCACAACGGCCACAAGGATACGCCGAAGAAGGACTTCAAGATCGGCGACACCATGGGCGGCGTGGTGATCCGCGTTCCCGTTTCCTGAGGAAGTAGCGAAAAGGGAGACCGTCACATGAAGAAGTTTCACGCCTGCTTGATCATGGCCGCGGCGCTCGCGCTGCCAGCCTGCGGCGAAGCCCCGAAGCCGGAAGCCGAACAGGAAAACAAGGCTCCCGAAGGCGGACCGCTGGAGGGCTATGTGACGATCGACCGCTTGCCCATGCCGAACGACCCTCATCTTGTTGAGGGACGAGAGGTGTGGGCGGGCACTTGCCAGGCCTGCCATGGGCTTGGGGAGGCCGGATCGCCCAAGATCACCGACAAGGCGGCTTGGGCCCCCCGCATCGCGCAGGGTATCGAAACCCTGCATGAACACGCCCTCCAGGGCTTCATTGGCCCTGAGGGCACGATGATGCCGGAGCGGGGCGGCAATCTCGCCCTCTCCGACCAACAGATATTCGCGGCCGTCGACTTTATGGTGGCCAACTCACGCTGAAAGGAACTTAAACAATGACTCCCGAACAAATCGATCTCGTCCAATCCAGCTGGGCCAAGGTGGCCCCGATCGCTGATCAGGCGGCCGACATTTTCTATGACCGCCTTTTCGAAATCGCCCCCGAGGCGCGTCCTCTGTTTGCCGAAGACATGACCAAGCAGAAGAAGGCGCTGATGGGCATGTTGGCGACGGCGGTCAACGGCCTGAAACGGCTCGACACCATTCTTCCCGCCGTGCAGGCGCTGGGCGAACGGCATGTCGGCTATGGCACCAAGGACGAGCATTATGATCTGGTCGCATCGGCCCTGCTCTTCACCTTGGGCAAAGGGCTGGGCGACAGCTTTACCGAGGAAGTCGAAACGGCTTGGACCAAGGCCTATGTCACGCTCGCCACGGTGATGAAGGACGCGGCGGCAAAGGTGCAGCCGGCCTGACTCCGTTGAGCGAAGTCGAGACATGGCAGCATCAGGCCAGCATCCCTCGACTTCAGCCAAGGGCTGAAGTTCATCCCGAGCGCCCTGCGGGCAGTCGAGGGGCTCGGGACGAACAGGCCACTGACGTCCTGGACTTACAGCGCGCCTGCGAAGCTGCCAGCGTCCACCTGGTCAGCCAGGGTGATGCCATCCAGAATGGCGGCCGTTTCATCGCGCACTTTCAGCATGATCCGGTGCAGCTTGCATTCCTCCTCCGGCAGGCAATTTTCGCACCGTTCATGCGCGAAGCGACTGGCGCACGGCACCAGCGCCAACGAACCGCGCGTGATCCGGATGATGTCGCCATAGCGGATGTCCACGGGTGGCAGGAGCAGCCAGTAACCGCCATCGCGCCCCCGCTGGGTTCCAACCAGTCCTTCCCGTGACATTTCGGACAGGATGACGGTCAGGAACTTCGCCGGGATATTCTGCGCTTCCGCGATTTGCTTCAATTGCACCGGACCCTGGCCGTAGCGGTCGGCAAGATATTGCAGCGCCCTCAGCGCATAGCGAGTCCGTTGGGAGAGCATTTCTCCATTATTGTGGTAGAAAATGGCAAAGTGATGGCACGAGCCGGGATTTTTCGGCAATTATACCGGCCTGCGGTATGACTGATTCTGGGTCGTTGCTGCCGTCGCCAAAATTAACCCGTCGTCCCTGCGAAGGCAGGGA
>CBHCMH010000132.1:0-5858 GCA_965974445.1 uncultured Rhizorhapis sp. | reverse complement strand
TGAATCGGGTCGCGGCCCGAGGCCGTGATCTTCAGATCCTGCGCATGTCGTCAGCATAGCGTCATGAGGCTGGTGAGCAGCAGGCGAACGAGGTCAGCCTGGCCGCGCGCGCCGGTCTTGGCGTAAATCCGTTTGGAGTAGTTGCGCGTCGTTTCGTCGGTCAGGTGAAGACTCCGCCCTGCTTCAATGAGCGACTCTCCCAGGCTCAGGGCGTGGGCGAGGGAGGCTTCTCGCTCCGACAGGCCGAACTGGTGCGCTATCACCCGCGTGGCGGCAGCGGCATCCTCGCGCCTGTCGATCCGGAGCGCGCCAATCACGGCCGGCAATGCCGCCGGTTCGAAAAGTTCAAGGTCGGATCGGCGCAGCAGCAGGTTCCGGCGGGTGCGTGTGTCGATGCACAATATGCTCTGCTCCGCTCTTCCCCCGGCCAGATCGGAACAGGCCTGCTCCAGCGCACGCGCTACGTCCGGCAACAGCTGAAGGCGCCGGCCGGGTGCGTTGCCAGGTTCGGGCAGAAAGCTGAGCACAGCTTCCGCCACGGGATCGGTGGCCATGACGCGGCCGGTCCCATCAATGACCATCTGGCCGATCCCTAGACGGGCCAGCGCGCTTTCGCTTAGCGCCAGCCGGGTCCCCTGTTCCATCAACACCACCAGCGTGCGCAATGCGGAGGCCAGATGAGGCGCCAGTGTCGAGAGAAGCGCGGTCGCGGCGGCGGAAAAATCCTCACGCTCGCGCACCAGCAGAATCCAGGCATCCGCCGCGCCGCCCACCGTGATCCGCACAACGCGGGCATAGCTGATCCGCATCTCGTCCAGAACGGCCCGCTGAACCGCCTGTCGCTCCCTGGAATCATGGTCCAGCAACTCTTCCAGCGAGTATACCCGGCCTGCCCGCAAGGCGCTGTAGGGATGCAGCCCCAAGCTTTCGAGGCGCTGCAGGTCGATCGGGGGTTCCTGAACCGCTCGGGGTGCGGCGATGTTTATCACCGTGGGCGGTTGATCGGGCGCGGCGTTTGCAGGCAGGATGAGAAGAAAGGCGCGGCGCGCGTAAGTGCGCGCCACCAGATTGCGCATGAAATTCGCGAACGGAGGCGTTTCATGCACCCCCTCCAGCAACGGCTGGAATAGCTCTCTTTGATCCGCTGATAGAAATGCCATAGGCCTTGCTCCCATATGGGAGCATTGTCGTCAAGGGATACCGGGTATCCGCTGGATAAAGGCATTGTGGAGAAGGAAAAGGATGAGCGACATGACGACCCGGCCTGCGCTGACACACCTGCAGCGGCTGGAGGCGGAAGCCATTCACATCATGCGGGAAGTCGTGGCAGAGGCCGCCGATCCGGTCATGCTCTATTCAGTGGGCAAGGACAGCGCGGTGATGCTGCACCTGGCGCGCAAGGCCTTCTATCCCTCGCCTCCGCCATTCCCCCTGTTGCACGTGGATACCACCTGGAAATTCAGGGACATGTACGCCCTGCGCGATCGCATGGCCAGGGAATCCGGGATGGAACTGCTCGTCTATCACAATCCCGAAGCGCAGGAGCGGGGCATCAACCCGTTCGACCATGGCGCGCTCCACACCGACATGTGGAAAACGGAAGGGTTGAAGCAGGCGCTCGATAAATGGGGCTTCGACGCGGCCTTTGGTGGCGCGCGGCGCGATGAGGAAAAGAGCCGCGCCAAGGAGCGCATCTTCTCTTTCCGTACCGCGTCGCACGGCTGGGATCCCAAGAACCAGCGCCCGGAATTGTGGAACCTCTACAATGCCCGCAAGAACAAGGGCGAGAGCATCCGGGTGTTTCCCATCAGCAATTGGACCGAGCTCGACATCTGGCAGTATATTCACCTGAACGACGTGCCGATCGTGCCGCTCTACTTTGCGGACAAGCGCCCGACGGTGGAGCGCGACGGCATGCTGCTGATGGTGGACGATGAACGCTTCCCGTTGAAACCGGGCGAGGAACCGGTCATGCGCTCGATCCGCTTTCGTACCCTCGGCTGCTATCCCCTGACCGGCGCGGTGGAGAGCCAAGCGAAGACGCTGCCTGAGGTCATTCAGGAAACGCTACTGACCACCACCAGCGAACGCCAGGGGCGCGCGATCGACAAGGACGCCGGGGGAGCCGGCATGGAAGTCAAAAAGCAGCAGGGGTATTTCTGATGTCTGAGCAGGACGTGATCTACAAGACAGACGCCCTCATTGCCGAGGACATCGACAGCTATCTGGATCAGCACCAGCACAAGACGATGCTGCGCTTCATCACCTGCGGTTCGGTGGACGATGGCAAATCGACGCTGATCGGGCGGCTGCTCTATGATTCGAAGATGATCTTCGAGGATCAGCTGGCCGCGCTGGAAACCGATTCCAGGAAGGTGGGGACGCAAGGGCAGGAAATCGACTTCGCGCTGCTGGTCGATGGTCTTGCCGCCGAGCGGGAGCAGGGCATCACCATCGATGTCGCCTACCGCTTCTTCAACACCGAAAAGCGCAAGTTCATCGTCGCCGACTGCCCGGGCCACGAGCAATATACCCGCAACATGGTGACTGGCGCTTCGACCGCCGACCTGGCCGTCATCCTGATCGACGCGCGCAAGGGCGTGCTGGTGCAGACGCGCCGGCACAGCTATCTTTGCCATCTGCTCGGCATCAGGAACATTGTGCTGGCGGTCAACAAGATGGACCTCATCGACTATGATCAGGTCGTGTTCGACGCGATCGTCAAGGACTATGCGGAATTTGCCCGTTCGATCGGCATCGAGAGCTTTATGCCGATGCCTATCTCCGGCTTCAAGGGCGATAATATCACCGCCCATTCGGCCAACACCCCCTGGTATAAGGGGCCGACGCTGGTCGACCATCTGGAGACGGTGGAGGTTCGCTCCACTACCGATGCGGACAGGCCTTTCCGCATGCCGGTGCAGTGGGTCAACCGTCCCAACCTCGACTTCCGGGGCTTTTCTGGCCTGATCGCGACGGGTTCGGTAAAGCCCGGCGACCCGGTGCGGGTGCTGCCTTCGGGCAAAACCAGCACGGTGACGCGTGTGGTCACGCTGGACGGCGACCTGGACGCCGCCGTGGCGGGCCAGTCCGTTACGATCTGCCTCGCCGATGAGGTGGATTGCTCGCGCGGCGACGTGATCGCCACGGCGGACAACCCGCCGCAGGCTGCCGACCAGTTCGAGGCCACCATCGTCTGGATGAATGACGACGCGCTGATCCCCGGCCGGGGCTATTGGCTGAAGCTGGCGACGCAGACCGTGTCGGCTACGGTGCATCAGCCGAAATATGTGATCAACGTCAACACCATGGAGCATCTGGCGGCGAAGACGCTTGATTTGAACGCGATCGGTATGGCTGAAATCGCCACCGATCGTCCGCTGGTGTTCGAGCCTTATGCAGACAGCCGCGCGCTGGGCGGCTTCATCCTGATCGACAAGATCAGCAACGCCACGGTGGCGGCGGGCATGCTGAGCTTTTCCCTGCGCCGGGCGCAGAACGTCCATTGGCAGGCGCTCGACGTCAGCCGGGAAGCTCATGCCGCTCTCAAGCATCAAAAGCCGGCGGTGCTGTGGTTCACGGGTCTCTCGGGATCGGGCAAGTCCACCATCGCCAATCTGGTCGAAAAGAAGTTGCATGCCATGGGCAAGCACACGTTCCTGCTGGACGGCGACAATGTCCGGCATGGGCTCAACCGGGATCTGGGCTTTACGGAAGCGGACCGGATCGAAAATATCCGCCGCGTCGGTGAGGTCGCAAAGCTGATGACGGACGCGGGTCTGATCGTGCTCACCGCATTCATCAGCCCCTTCCGCGCGGAACGGGAGATGGTGCGGGCGATGATGCCGGAGGGTGAATTTGTCGAAGTGTTCATCGACACGCCGCTCGATGTCGCGGAAAGCCGTGACGTCAAGGGCCTGTACAAGAAGGCGCGCTCGGGTGAGCTGAAGAATTTCACCGGCATCGACAGTCCCTATGAAGCGCCCGAACAGCCGGAAATCAGGATCGACACCACCCGGATGGAGCCGGCCGAGGCAGTCGACTTGATCATCGGCCGGCTGTTCGGCCAGGGAGACGCCGCATGACGGATGCCGAACTCGCCGCACACCTCGCCGAGGTGGCAGGGCGCCTGCTGATCGAGGTTCGGGGATCGGGCATGCTGTCGCTCAAGAGACTGGGGAAGGCGGGGGATGCCACGGCCAACCAGTTCCTGGTTCATGCCCTGCGCGAGCAGCGCCCGGATGACGGGCTGCTGTCGGAGGAAGAGAAGGACAATGCCGAGCGGCTGGCCAAGTCGCGGGTGTGGATTGTCGATCCGGTGGACGGCACGCGCGAATATGGCGAGGAACGCACCGACTGGGCCGTTCACGTCGCGCTGGCGATCGACGGGGTGCCCAGCGTGGGTGCGGTCGCACTGCCGGGCCTGGGGCTGGTGCTACGTACCGACCGGCCGGCCAAGGTCGCACCGCCGCCGCACAAGCTGCGTATGCTGGTGAGCCGCACGCGGCCGGCCCCGGAAGCCGTGGCTGTGGCCGAAGCGATTGGCGCGGAACTGGTCGCCATGGGGTCCGCGGGCGCCAAGGCGATGGCGGTGGTGCGCGGCGAAGCGGACATCTACCTCCACACCGGCGGGCAGTATGAATGGGATTCCTGCGCGCCGGTCGCGGTGGCGCTTGCCCATGGCCTGCACTGCTCGCGCGTGGACGGCAGTCCGCTGGTCTACAATCAGCCCGACACCTACATGCCCGACCTCCTGATCTGCCGGAAAGAACATGCCCGGATGGTGCTTGATCAGGTGGCGCGGTACGGCCCGGCCTGACCAATCCGGTCTGAACGATCGAAAAAAACCGCCACTCCCCAGGGGGTGGTGGGGGAGTGGCGGCAAGGGGCTGCGCGGAAATGTTCAAGGGACGGACGGAACAGCGCTCCTTTCGCCCATGTTCAGTGCATGGCCCGCAAATGCTTCTTCATGCACGGTTTTTTCCGGCTTGTCGGATGTTGCGGGCGAAGGCGGCTGCTGATCGATCAGCAGGCTCAGCCTGGCATTCGGCCCAAATGCCGCTTCAGCGGCGCATCGAAGGGAAACCGGATAGGTTCGCCGGCCCCGGTTTGACGGATCGCCCATGACATTCTCCAGGTGAAAATCGAGCCGAATGGACCCGCCGGCAAAGAATGTGCGAATCAGATATCCAGGTTTTCCCAGAATTGGGCGAATTTCTGTCGAGCTTCATGGGTCAACAGCTTGCCTGAAGCCTCGTTCCTGTACGTCAAAGCCCAGCTCCGGTGTGGCAAGGGGGGAATCGAACGCCCGTGCGACGCATAAGCATATTCAGTCTTTTTAGGGTGCCTGGCCATCAAGATCGTCCTCTTATCAAATAGATAATATTTTTGGAGCGACCCGACTGATTATTATCGTTTCTTCATGGTATCGAATTATTTGTACCATGTAATATTTGCGAGGAGGTCGGACTTATAACCAACCGAATCGCAACGTCGCAATCCAATTCTTTGTACGCAACCATACATTGGCGTCATTAAGCTGAGTGTGATGTTTATTCCAATCGATACTGTTCCGTAACAGAAAATATGTAATGCAAATAAGCATGATCCTGATACCATCGGGGTCAGTAGACTAACTCAAACGACTCCGCTTCCTGCGCCGCATGGTCTGCATACGATGGATGAGCGGGAACTCCGGCTATTTCGCAGGAGGAGTTATGATCAGCGGTTCAATCGACCTGGCGCACACGCCGAACATTCTTCTGGCTGGCCTGTCGGTCGCCGACAAGGCGGTTATCCGGCCGTTTCTGCGGCGGTTAAAACTTGATGTGCGCACGAACATTGAAGGCCGGAATATG
>CBHCMH010000131.1:0-5860 GCA_965974445.1 uncultured Rhizorhapis sp. | reverse complement strand
ACTGGCGTGGTGCTGGCCAATGGCGGCGTCGATGATAATCTGCACGACACATATTATGTGGTCGCGCACTTCCACTATGTGCTCTCGCTGGGCGCGGTTTTCGGTCTCTTCGCGGGCTTCTATTACTGGTTCCCGAAGATGAGCGGCAAGATGTACAGCGAGTTCCTGGGGCAGCTCCATTTCTGGGTGTTCTTCGTCGGCGTGAACATCATGTTCTTCCCGATGCACTTCCTGGGCATGAGCGGCATGCCGCGGCGTATTCCCGACTATACCTCGGCCTATGCGCACTGGAACCAGATCGCGTCCTTCGGCTATGTCATCATGGCCGCCGGCATTGCGATCTTCTTCGTGAACCTGATCTGGTCGCTGATTGCGGGCAAGAAGGCGGAAGGCAATCCCTGGGGTGAAGGCGCGACGACGCTGGAATGGACATTGTCCAGCCCGCCGCCGTTCCACCAGTTCGAAACCCTTCCGAAGATCGATTGACGGAATCGAACCGGCCGTCCCTTCATCGGGGCGGCCGGATGGTGCAGGACATACGATTGTGGCGACGAGGCCCATGACAGGCGGGATGACCGGAACGACGGCCGACTGGCGCGATTTTCTCGCGCTTACGAAGCCGCGCGTGATGTCGCTTGTCGTTTTTACGGGGCTCTGCGGTCTGCTGGCCGCGCCCGCCTCCATTCATCCCGTACTGGCGTTCACGGCGATCCTGTGCATCGCGCTTGGCGCGGGCGGGGCCGGCGCGCTCAACCAATGGTATGAGGCCGACCTCGACATAAAGATGAAGCGGACGGCTAATCGGCCGCTGCCCGCCGGACGCATGGACCGGCAATCGGCGCTGCATTTCGGCGTCGGCCTTTCCTTTTTCTCCGTCATTCTGCTCGGCGTGGCGACGAACTGGCTGGCGGCGTCGATTTTGGCGGCGTCGATCCTTTTCTACGTCTTTGTCTATACCGTCTGGCTGAAGCGCCGGACGCCGCAGAATATCGTCATCGGCGGCGCGGCGGGGGCCTTTCCGCCGCTGATCGGCTGGGCAGCGGCAACCGGCGATATCGCCCCGCTCCCGCTGGCGCTTTTCGCGCTCATCTTCTTCTGGACCCCGCCGCATTTCTGGGCGCTGGCTCTGTTCGTAAGAACAGACTATGCCAATGCGGGCGTGCCCATGTTGCCGGTGGTGGCCGGCGAAGTCGCGACCCGGCGCCAGATTTTCGGTTATACGGCCATCATGGCGGTCGCGGCCATGGCTCCGGTCCTGCTGCGGTTGACCGGTCTCGTCTACGGCCTGTCCGCGCTGCTGTTGACCGGCATTTTCGCCGTGCTGGCCTTTCAGGTGTCCGTACGCCGGGAAAGCGACCCGGCCCGCATGAAGCCCGAACGGCGGCTGTTCGCCTATTCAATCTTCTATCTCTTTCTCATGTTCGGCGCTGTTGTCGCCGACCGTTGGGTGATGGCATGACCGAGGACGAGGAAAAGCAGGTCCGCGCCACGCAGCGCTCCCGCGCGCTGGTGACGGCGGCGTTGCTCGGCGCGCTGGTGGTGCTGTTCTACCTGATCACCATCGCAAAGATCGGGGGCGGCTGATGGCGACGCTCGCACAGCGTAAGCGAAACAGCGCGATGATGGCGCTGCTGCTGGCGCTTGGCATGCTGGCCCTGGGCTTTGCCGCAGTGCCGCTTTACCGCATTTTCTGTCAGGTCACCGGTTTCAACGGCACGACCCAGCGGGCCGACGCCGCCGTGACGGTGCCGGTCGCGACCGGTAACACCATGTCGATTCGCTTCGATTCCAATGTGTCATCGGCGCTGCCCTGGAAATTCTATCCCGAACATTCGACCGACAGGGTAACGGTCGGCGCGCGCGACATGGCAATTTTCATCGCGAAAAACCTGTCCGACAAGCCCGTAACGGGCACCGCGACCTTCAATGTGACGCCCAGCCAGGCAGGGGCGTATTTCGCCAAGATTCAATGCTTCTGCTTTACCGAGCAGACGCTGCAGCCGGGACAGGAAGTGCGGATGCCCGTGCTTTTCTACGTCGATCCGAAGATCCTTGATGATCCCAATAACAAGGATACGCAGGAAATAACCTTGAGCTACACCTTCTATCCTGTGGACCAGGACGGAAGCGGAAGCTAAGAGCCAATCAAATTACAGACAGGGAATAGCGAAATGGCCGGAGCCAAGACCCACGACTACCATATTCTTCCGCCCAGCATCTGGCCGTTCATCGGCTCGATGTCGGCGCTGGCCATGGCGGCGGGCGGCGTCATGTGGATGCATGAATATGCAGGCGGCGGCTGGGTGTTCCTCGCCGGTCTGGCAGGCGTGCTGTTCACCATGTTCAGCTGGTGGGCCGACGTGATCGGCGAAGCTCATGCGGGCGATCATACGCCGGTGGTTCAGCTTCACCTGCGCTATGGCATGATCCTGTTCATCGCGTCGGAAGTCATGTTCTTCGTCGGCTGGTTCTGGGCCTTCTTCGACTTCGCGCTGTTCCCGTCGGCCGCCGAAGTCATTGGCGGCCAGTTCCCGCCCAAGGGCATGGAGGTCATGGACGCGTTCCAGCTTCCCCTGCTCAACACGCTGATCCTGCTCTGCTCCGGCACGACCGTCACCTGGGCGCACCATGCGTTGATCCATGGCGACCGTGAGGGGCTGAAAAAGGGCCTGTGGTGCACCATCCTGCTCGGCATCCTCTTTTCGTCGATCCAGGCCTATGAATATGCCCATGCGCCCTTCGAATTTGGCGGCAACACCTATAGCTCGGCCTTCTACATGGCGACCGGCTTTCACGGTTTCCACGTTCTCATCGGCACCCTCTTCCTGATCGTCAATCTGATGCGCGCCTATAAGGGCGATTTCACGCCGCGCCAACATTTCGGCTTCGAAGCCGCCGCCTGGTACTGGCACTTCGTTGACGTCGTGTGGCTGTTCCTCTTCATTGCCGTCTATGTCTGGGGCGGCTGGGGCGCGCCGGTCCACGGCTGATGACTCTCGCGGAAGGCTTGGCGCCGGTAGTGCGGCCGGCCTTTCTGGGGCTCTGCCCCCAATGCGGGGGGCAGACGCTCTTTGGCGAACATATGGTTCATTTCGAGCCGCGGTGCAGCGCCTGCGGCCTCGACTATGAGCAGTTCAACGTCGGCGACGGGCCGGCGGCTTTCCTGATCCTGATCGTGGGCGCGCTCGTCACCGGGCTGGCGCTCACCTTTGAAGTGGCGCTGCACCCGCCCTTCTGGGTGCATATGCTGCTCTGGATCCCGATCACCACCATAGCGGTAGTAGGCTCCCTGCGCGTCGCCAAGGCGGCGCTGCTGATCCTCGAATATCGCAATCAGGCGCGTGAGGGCAGGCTGCAGCCGCCACCAAAGGGGCAGGGCGGCGCGCAAGACTAATGCGCCGCCTGCCGGTTCTTCCAACGATCATCGTTGCCGGTGCTGTCGCGGTCATGATCGCGCTGGGCATCTGGCAAATTCAGCGGATGGCGTGGAAGGATGCGCTAATCGAAAGCTATGCCGGTGCGCAGGGCCTGCCGCCCATCGCCTGGCCGACGCAGGTGGATCGCGAAGCGCCGCCGCTGTTCCACCAAGCCGCAGGCCTATGCCGGGAAGTGGTCGACTGGCGCAGCGCTAGCGGCCGGAACCTGAAGGGGCAGGCCGGATGGGTGCATATCGCCCATTGCCGGACCGATGCGGGGATGGACATGCAGGCGGTCATGGGCTGGTCGGAACGTCCCGACTCGCCCCGATGGACCGGCGGTCCGGTCAGCGGCATCATCGCGCCGGATAGCCAGCATGTCATCCGGCTGGTCGCCAACACACCCGCGCCCGGCCTGCAGGCCGCCCAGCCGCCGAGTATCGCGGATATTCCCAACAATCATTTCGGCTATGCCGTGCAATGGTTCCTGTTTGCGGGCATTGCCGTGGTGATTTACGCGCTGGCGTTGCGGCGGCGGACGAAGGCCTAAAGCGGCGTGCTTAGCCACATCCGTTCGTCCCGAGCTAGTGGAGGGACGTTCGAGTTGACGCGGCGTGTCTCGACTTCGCTCGACACAAACGGAGATTGATTCTGATCTTCTTCGGTCCGACCTAAACAATAGGAATCCCTTGCCGCTCCGCGCAGACCGGGCTAACGCGCGCAACATGCAATATGTCAGCAGTAGAGGCAGCGCCCCGGCGCTCAATTTCGAGGATGTGACGCTCGCAGGTCTCGCGTCCGATGGCGGTCTTTATCTTCCCGAAAGCTGGCCCAGCTTTTCCGCGGAGGAGATCACGGCGCTATCCGGCCTGTCCTATGTCGAAACCGCCGTGCGCGTCATGCAGCCCTTCGTGGCCGGATCGCTGAGCGAAGAGGAACTGCGCGACCTGTGCACCCAGGCCTATGGCCGCTTCAGCCATCAGGGCGTGACCCCGCTGGTCCAGCTTGACCATCGCCACTGGCTGCTTGAACTGTTCCACGGCCCCACGCTCGCCTTCAAGGATGTGGCGCTGCAGCTTCTGGGCCTGCTGTTCGAAAAATTCCTGAGCAAGAGCGACCGCCACATCACCATCGTCGGTGCGACCTCCGGCGATACCGGATCGGCGGCCATCGATGCGGTCGCGGGCCGGGAAAAGATCGACATCTTCATGCTCCACCCGGACGGTCGCGTGTCGGAAGTGCAGCGGCGGCAGATGACGACGGTGCGCGCGCCCAATGTCCATAATATCGCCATCGACGGCAGCTTCGATGACGCGCAGGCAATGGTGAAGCGGATGTTCAACGATCCGGCCTTCTCGACGCGCTTCAACCTGTCGGCGGTCAACTCGATCAACTGGGCGCGGCTGATGGCGCAGGTGGTCTATTATTTCTACGCCGCCGTGCGTCTGGGCGCTCCGGCCCGTCCGGTCGCCTTTTCGGTCCCCACCGGCAATTTCGGCGACGTGTTCGCGGGCTATGTCGCGGCGAAGATGGGCCTGCCCGTCGCGCGCCTGATTGTCGCGACCAACGTCAACGACATACTGCACCGGGCGCTCAGCAAGGGCGACTACAGCCAGGGCAAGGTGACGCCTACCGCCACGCCCAGCATGGACATTCAGGTCAGCAGCAATTTCGAACGCCTGCTCTTCGACCTTGGCGGCCGCGACGGCAAGGCGATGGCGGAGCAGATGAAGGGTTTCGAAGCAAGCCGCGCCATGCGCCTCACCAATGCGCAGCGGGAAGGCGCTGCGGCGCTCTTTTCCAGTGCGCGGATCGACGGGGACGATATGTCCATCGCGATGCGCTGGGCCAATGAGGCCGCCGGGCAGGTGATCGATCCGCACAGCGCCGTCGGCCTTGCCGCCGCGCGCAAAAGCGACGTTGATGCCGCCATCCCGATGGTAACGCTGGCGACCGCGCACCCGGCCAAGTTCCCCGACGCAGTGGAACGCTCCACCGGTGTCCGCCCGCCACTGCCCGCCCGCCTCAGCAATCTTTTCAAGCGTGAGGAGCATTATGCCAGGCTGCCCGGCACGTTCGAGGCGGTGAGCGAATATATTGCCGAACGGGCGACGCCGAGGGGTTGAGAAATCCGTCACCCTGAACGTGTTTCAGGGTCCATTAGGTCAGGGATAGAGGCTCGCGCCCTGGCGCTGATGGATGCTGAAACAAGTTCAGCATGACGGCAACGGGCATGGGCAACGGGAAGCAGGTCGATGCAACTCCACCAGATGATCACCGAACCCTGGCCGGACTATGGCCTGCTCGACTCCGGTCATGGCCGGAAGCTTGAGCGCTACGGTCCCTATCGCTTCATCCGTCCGGAGCCGCAGGCAATGTGGGCACCTGCCGACACTGACTGGCAGGCGGACGGCGAATTCATTCCCGGGTCGGACGAGGAAGGC
>CBHCMH010000130.1:0-5891 GCA_965974445.1 uncultured Rhizorhapis sp. | reverse complement strand
TCGCTGGGCGTCGATGTCCGCCGCCTGCAATGGCTGGTCGTCCTTGGCGTCGGCCTTACCGTTGGGGCCTCGGTGGCGGCGGCCGGCATCATCGGCTTTGTCGGCCTGATCGTCCCCCATCTCGTCCGGCCGCTCGCCGGGCACCGGCCTTCGGCGGTCCTTCTACCCTCGGCGCTGGCAGGCGCGCTTCTCCTTACCCTTGCCGACAGTCTCGTCCGCATCGTGCCCAGCGCCAGCGAGCTGCGCCTCGGGATCGCCATGTCGCTGCTGGGCGCGCCATTCTTCCTCGCCCTTCTCTTCCGCATGCGCAGGGAGCTTGCCTGATGGACATGACATTCGACGGCATCTCGCTCAACCTGCGCGGCCGCCAGATCCTCGACGCTGTCACCGGCACGCTTAGGCAGGGACGGGTCACGGTCATTCTGGGCGCGAACGGCGCGGGCAAGAGCACGCTGCTCTCCTGCCTCGCGGGCCTTCGCCATCCCGATAGCGGCAGGATCAGCATCGGCGACCGCGACATAAACAGGCTCGACCGGCTGGAGCGCGCCCGCATGATCGGCCTCTTGCCACAGCAGGGCGACATTCACTGGGACATTGACGTCACCGCCCTCGTGAGTCTTGGCCGCATGCCGCATCGCGGGCGCTGGGGTATGAGCGATGCCGATCATCACGCCATTCAGGCCGCCATGGCCGCGACCGATTGCACCCATCTTGCCAAACGCAAGGCGCTCCGCCTCTCGGGCGGCGAGCAGGGCCGCGTCCTCCTCGCCCGGATACTCGCGGGAGAGCCGCAATGGCTGCTCGCCGACGAACCCCTTGCCAGCCTGGACCCGGCGCATCAACTCGACGTGCTGGACCGCCTGAAGCAATGCGCCCGCACCGGCGCGGGTGTCGCCGTCGTCCTCCACGAACTCACCCACGCCGCGCGGATAGCCGACGACATATTGGTGCTGAAGGAAGGCCAGGTCCTCGCCCACGGCCCGCGCGACCAGGTCCTGACGCCCGACATTCTCGCCAAGGCCTATGGCGTTGAAGTCCATATCGGCACCAGCCCCGCCGGCGACATGATGGTGGTGCCCATAAGGCGGATCGCCTGATGCCCGACCGGGCGGAACAGCTCCTGGCCGCGCTGCTTCTGGAAGCCGCCTTCGGCTATCCGCAAGCGCTGCACCGACGCGTGCCGCATCCGGTTGCCTGGGCGGGAAAGCTGATCGCGGCGATGGACCGGCGGTGGAATGAATCAGGCGTGGCGATAAAAGCCCGCCTCACCGGAATCGCCGCCGTAGCCATCCTCATCCTCATCAGCGGCGGCCTCGGTCTCGCGCTTGAACAGATCCTCACCGGCTGGACAGGCGCTACCCCGCTGGTCCTGCTCGCCACCACCGGACTTGCCCAGAAAAGCCTGCACGACCATGTGCGCGCCGTCGCGCAGCCCCTCGCCGCCGGAAATCTGGGAGAGGCCCGGACCGCCCTCGCCATGATCGTTGGCCGCGACGTGCAGACGCTCGACGAGGCAGGCATTTCGGCCGCCGCAACCGAAAGCCTTGCCGAAAGCTTCTGCGACGGCGTCGTCGCGCCCGCCTTCTGGTTTCTGGTAGCGGGCCTGCCTGGCCTCTTCGCCTTCAAGGCGATCAGCACTGCCGACAGCCTCATCGGCCATAAGGACGAACGCTATCGCCATTTCGGCTGGGCGGCGGCGCGGACGGACGATCTGCTCAACCTCATCCCGGCCCGGCTGTCGGGCCTGCTCCTGTGCATTTCAGGTCGGGGTGACGCGAGAGGCGCGTTTCGCATCATGCTTCGCGACGCGCGCAAGCACCTCTCCCCCAATGCCGGATGGCCCGAGGCCGCGATGGCGGGCGCTCTGGGCGTAAGGCTGGGCGGCGGGGCCCGCTATGATGGCGAGTGGATTGCCCGCGCGGAACTGGGCGACGGTCCACGTCCGGCGCAATCGCACCTCGATTGCGCGCTTGCCCTCTACCGCCGCGCCTGCCTCTTCCTCTGGCTCCTGGCGGGAGGCCTTGCATGGGCGCTGTGATGCTGCAGGGCACCGGCTCGGACGTCGGCAAATCCGTGCTCGTCGCCGGCCTCTGCCGCCTGTTCGCCAATCGCGGCCTCAAGGTCCTGCCCTTCAAGCCGCAGAACATGTCCAACAACGCCGCCGTAACGCCCGAAGGCGGAGAGATCGGCCGCGCGCAGGCCCTGCAAGCGCTTGCCTGCCGCGCGCAGCCGCACACGGACATGAATCCGGTGCTGCTGAAACCCCAATCCGACCGGGCGGCGCAGGTCATCGTCCATGGCCGGATGCAGGGTACGCTGGGCGCGGAATATTACTGCAGCCGCAAGGGCGAATTGCTCGACGCCGTCCTTGCCTCCTACCATCGCCTGCGCGCCGCCGCCGATCTTGTCATTGTCGAGGGCGCGGGCAGCCCCGCCGAAATCAATCTGCGGGACGGCGACATCGCCAATATGGGTTTTGCCCGCGCCGCCAATGTCCCGGTCATCCTGGTCGGCGACATCGACCGTGGCGGCGTCATCGCCTCTATCGCAGGCACCAAAGCCGTGATCGATCCGCAGGACGCGGACATGATCCGGGGCTTCCTCATCAACAAATTCCGGGGCGACGTCCGCCTGTTCGACGATGGCTATGCCGCCATTGAGAAACTCACCAGCTGGGAAGGGCTGGGCGTCATCCCCTGGCTCCCTGCCGCGCGCAGGCTGCCCGCCGAGGATGCGGTCGCGCTCGAACAGGCCGTGCCCAGCCAGCCCGGCGCCATCGAAATCGCCGTCCTCATGCTCTCTCGCATCGCCAATTTCGACGATTTCGACCCGTTGGCGCAGGAAGCCTCCGTGCGGCTCACCATGGTCCCGCCGGGCAAGCTCCTTCCAGCGAGCGCCAGCCTTGTCATCGTCCCCGGCACGAAGGCCACGATTGCCGACCTCGCCTTCCTGCGCGCACAGGGCTGGGACATCGACATCGCCGCCCATGTCCGGCGCGGCGGCCATCTGCTCGGCATTTGCGGCGGCTATCAGATGCTGGGCCGGACGATCGCCGATCCGGAAGGGATCGAGGGCGAGGCCGGGATGGTCGAGGGCCTTGGCTATTTGCCTGTCGATACGGTTCTAGGCGCGGAAAAGTCGCTGGTCCGGGTCAGCGGCGTCGCCACCGCCGACACCGCGCCCTTTCACGGCTATGAAATGCATGTCGGCGTCACCACCGGCGCTTCCCGCCCGCTCCTGCGCATGAGCGACGGGTGCAGTGACGGCGCGCTCAGCCCCGACGGCCGCATCGCCGGATGCTATGTCCACGGCCTCTTCCACGCGCCGGCCCAGCGCACCGCCTGGCTTGCCCGGCTGGGAGCGGAATCGAATGGCATCGACCATGACAGCGCGGTGGATGCCGCGCTGGACGAACTGGCGGCAGGTCTGGAATCCGTCGTGGCAGTCGACAGGCTCCTCGCCATCGCGCAGGATGCAGCATGACCCATTCCCTTGCACCCCATTTCGACCAGCCCTTTCTCGACAAGCTGGACGACCTTCTCCTTTGGCGACGCGATGTTCGGCATTTTGACACGCGCCCCCTCGACGAAGCGCTATTGAACGATCTCCTCGACCGTGCCTGCCTCTCGCCCTCGGTCGGCAATGCCCAGCCCTGGCGGTTCGTCCGCGTTCAAACGCCAGCCCTGCGTCAGGCGGTGATCGACCATGTCGAAGCGGAGAATGCCGTCGCCGCCGCCCAATATGACGATCCCGCCCAGCGTGCGGCCTATAAGGCGCTGAAGCTGCACGGGCTTGATCAGGCCCCTGAACATGTCGCCGTCTTCTGCGACGAAGCCGTTACGGAAGGGCATGGCCTTGGCCGCCGCACCATGCCGGAAACGCTGCGCTATTCGACCGTCACCGCCATCCATACCCTATGGCTCGCCGCCCGGGCGCGCGGCGTCGGCCTTGGCTGGGTATCGATCCTGGACCCCGCCGAGATCGTCCAGATGCTCGCCGTTCCGCCCAGCTGGTCATTTATCGGCTACTTGTGCCTGGGCTATCCGGCCGAGGAGCAGGACGAGCCCGAACTGGCCCGATTGGGATGGCAGGCCCGCATCGATCCAGCAGGAACCCGCTTCACACGATGAGCATCACCGCTGAAGCCGCATGGGCGCGCCTCAACGCGCTCGCCAAGCCCCCCGGCAGTCTGGGCCGCCTTGAAAGCCTTGCCGCCCGCCTTGCCGTCATCCAGCAAAGCCTGCGACCCGTCACCCGCCCCCGCCGTCTCGTGCTGTTCGCTGGCGACCATGGCGTCGCGGCCAGCGGCGTCACCGCCTGGCCCTCCTCCGTCACCGGGGCGATGATCGGCTTGATCTGCGCCGGACGCGCCAGCAGTTCGGCATTGGCAAGGGCGCAGGATGCGGACCTGCGGCTGGTCGATGTCGGCAGCCTTTCAGGCACGGCTGATCCGCCCGCCTTCTTCCGCGACGCCCGGATTGCGCCCGGCACGGCCGATCTCTCGGGTGGAGCGGCCATGACGCCCGCAAATTTTGATGCGGCCTGGACCATCGGAGAAGAGGAAGCCCGCTTCGCCCATGCCGGCGGTTTCAAGGTCCTGATTGCGGGCGAAATGGGCATCGGCAACACGACCCCCGCCGCCTGCCTCACCATGCTGTTGACAGGCGCGGAGTTGGCGACCGGGCGCGGCGCTGGCGCGGACGACGACATGCTCGCCCGCAAGACCGCTATCGTCGAGGCCGCCGTGGCGGGCGCACGGAGCCTCGACCCCAAAACCGGCATCGCCGCCGTCTGCGGGTTCGAGATCGCCGCCATGGCGGGCTTCTTCGCACAGGCCGCCCAGCAGGGTTCCACGATCCTTCTCGATGGCTATGTGACGACCGCCGCCGCCCTTATCGCGGAACATCTCTGTCCCGGCACGGCCGCCCGGATGATCGCCGCCCACCTGTCCGCCGAACCCGGCCACCGCGCCGCGCTCGACGCGCTCGGGCTGGAACCGCTGCTGGAATGGAACATGCGCCTTGGCGAGGGCACCGGGGCGCTCACCGCCCTGCCCCTGCTGGATTCGGCCGCCGCGCTGATGAGCGATGTCGCCCTGCTTTCCGAAGTGACGCCATGACGGGGGCGATCCGCTCGCGCTGGTGGCACCCCTTTTTGCTGGCAGTCCAGTTCCTCACCCGTCTGCCGGTGCTGGGGCTGGGCGGCCTCACTGAAGCGGAGGTCCAGCATGGCCTGCGCCGCGCGCCGATCTGGTTTCCCCTTGTCGGCACGCTGGTCGGCGCGATCACAGCCGCCACGCTCCTGCTGGCCGACACGCTCTGGCCGCGCGTAGTGGCGGTCGTCGTCGCCCTTGCGGTGGAAGCGCGCCTGACTGGAGCCTTCCACGAGGATGCCACCGCCGATTTTTGCGATGCGCTCGGCGGCGGCCATGACCGCGAATCCACTTTGCGCATCATGAAGGACAGCCGCATCGGCACCTATGGCGCGCTTGGCCTCGTCTTCGCGGTCGGATTGCGCGCGGCGCTTCTGATCGTCCTGCCGCTCCACCTCATGCTCGTGGCGCTGATCGCCTCCGCCTGCTTCGGCCGCTTGCTCGCCGTCGCAGTCATGTCGCTCATCCCGCCCCCACGGGAAAGCAGCGGCCTTGCCAGTCAGGTGCGGGGCAGCGCGCAATGGCGAAACCTTGCTTTCGCCGCATTGCTCGCCGTCCCCGGCCTGCTGCCGCTGCTGTTCGCGGCACCATTGGCCCTGGCGGCGTCAGCCCTGGCCTCAATCCCCTTCCTGATCTGGCTTCACCGCCTGCTCGTCCGCCGGATCGGCGGAGCAACCGGGGACTGCCTCGGCTTTGCCGCATATGCCGGGCCGCTTATCCTCCTCCTGGCTGTGGCGGC
>CBHCMH010000129.1:0-5909 GCA_965974445.1 uncultured Rhizorhapis sp. | reverse complement strand
GATGATGGCGGAGGCGTGACGGCCCGCTTCGGCCACGCGGCCGGGCCAGTTCGCGCAGCCCAAAAAAAAAGCCCGGTTGGATGATCCAACCGGGCCAAAAGTTAAGAGCTCCACAAAGCAAAGCTCTTCGGGTCGCGACGTTCCGGTAACGCAACCATCCAAGCTGATATTGGAAAATTTGGACATCGGCGTTTTTTTGTAGCTCCGTATCGGCAGGGAAGCGCCAAAGGGATGGTCTACTCGCCACTGCCCGCCTACCGGAAGGCCCGCGATTCGCCATTAGATGACGGGGTAGTCCGGCTCGCGCGCGGTTTGTTGGCGCGCCCTGATCCCAGACGGCGTCCGTTCGTCATCATTATGTTCCAATGCCCTGGCGTACTGATTCGCGAATTTCTCATATATCCGCCGCAAACTGGGATCGACGTGCGTCTCCGCCAGCGCGCGGCACTGCCGTTCCCTTTTCGCGAAATAATGCGCGTGATCTTTCATGGCCTCACTCTCCCCACCAGCGCGACGCCGGTGATTCAGTTGATGCGACCCATCGCGGAACGGACGTAAATCCGGATCAAGATCCGCCAGCTATTCGACGCATGAGCCGCGCTTTTGCTCCCCCTGCCCAGGCGTTTAATCGGCATTGATCCCGTCTGGTGGCAAGTCGGCCCTCGGCTGGAGCCCAGGACGGAACAGAGCCAGCCGCGACTCATCCCGCAATCGCATGAATTTGCTGAAACGGGCGGGAGCCAAGTGCCGTCTCGCGCATTGTCCAGGCATGTTGTTCGGCAAATGAAACGGGGGCGCGCCAGGCCGAACGCGGAAGGACCAGATGTTCATTCAGACCTCCATCGCCCAAGCCGAACCGCCCGCCCTGGACAGGAAAGTCGGGCGGCACAGCCTGTATTACATCAAGGCGCACCAGGCGCTGGCGCATGAACGCGAGCCGCAGCATTATGTCCATCACATCAACGAAGGCTGGGCCTGCCGGTACAAATTGCTGCCGGACGGGAGACGGCAAATTACAGCTCTGTTCCTGCCCGGCAATTTTTGCGAGCTCGGCTGGGCCTGCGATGCCGCTGCGGCCCAGCATGTTGTCGCGCTCACCAATGTCCGCACCGTTCGCCTGTCCTGCCGCGATCTGCGGCAGAAGGCGGCTGCCGATCCGGAACTATACGCTTTCCTCTGGTCGGACATGCAGGCCAGCGCTGCCATGCAGACCGAATGGATCGTCAACCTCGGCCGCAAAAGTGCGCTTGAAAAACTCAGCCATCTGTTTTGCGAACTCCATTATCGTCTCAAGGCGGCCCGGCTGACCTGCGGCGACCAGTACGCGATGCCGCTCACGCAGCTCGAGCTGGCCGACATCACCGGCCTCACCCCGGTCCATGTCAATCGCACGCTGCAGGAGATGCGGACTCTCGGATTGATTGAACTTCGGTCCCGCTGGCTTCGCATTCCCAACCTTGAACGGCTTCGGCAGGTCGCTTTGTTCGACAGTCGTTATCTCCATTGGGAAGCTCGCGACAATGATCGCCCGAAGGCGGCACAGCCTGCGGAGAAACGGTTGCTCGCCGGCTAGGATCGGCTTTCCGGCCGGCCAACTTGCACCGGGCGGACGCATCCCTTATCTTGAGGCAATGGAAAGCCGCCGAAATTCTGCTTTGACCATCAGCCGCAGGACATTTGTTGCGGCGTCGCTGGCGGGAGGCCTGGTGTCCGCCATTCCGGGTCGTGCGTCGGTGGTGTCTCTGGGCCGCAATATCCTGCCGCAAGCCATGATCGCGCGCGCCAAGGCGGCGATGGAAGCGCATGGAAGCGCCATAACTCATCGCGATCGCATGGCCATCGCCGATTTTTCGCAGCCTTCGCGCCTCCCCCGATTCTATCTGGTCGACTTGGCGGCCGGCAAGGCGGAGGCGTTCCTTGTTTCCCATGGCCGGGGGTCCGACCCGGCGCATAGCGGCTGGCTTGAGCGCTTCTCCAACCTGCCCGGCTCGAACGCATCGTCGCACGGCTCCTATCTGACCGGTGACTATTATACGGGCAAGCATGGCCGCTCGCAGCGGCTCATTGGCCTTGATCCCAGCAACGACAACGCAGAGGCGCGCGCCATCGTCATCCATGGTGCCTGGTACGTCAGCGACGATATGGTGCGCGAGCACGGGAAGCTGGGACGAAGCGAGGGCTGCTTTGCTTTTGCCGAGGACCGGCTGGACAAGGTGCTGGAACTTCTTGGCCCGGGACGGCTCATCTATGCCGACAAGGTTTGAAGTACTTCGCGTCGGACGGCTGTATCACCCCTGCGCTATCTCGCCGGACTTGCTGCACTCGCTTAATCCCTGACGGAACAGCGCGACGATCTCATCCCCCCGGCGATCATCCAGTTCCATGGCGACGGCGTCGTCGCGACCATAGATGTCATCGTAAAAGGTCACGCCGCCTTTGCCGTCACTGGCGGCGGTGAAATAAGCGACATAGACCGGCACTGGTGCGGGGAGCGCCATCCGGCTGGTTTCTCGCGTCGCCACTACTTCCCCGATCCGGGCCGCATCCCAGCCGTCATGTCCGTCCAGCAGGGCCGCGGCCAGATCAGTCGCCCGGTCGGTCCGGATGCACCCGTGGCTGAAAGCGCGCGCCGGCTTTTCAAACAGAGCCTTGGCCGGGGTATCGTGCAGGTAAATGGAGAAACGGTTCGGCATGTCCAGCTTCAGCACGCCCAGCGCGTTGCCGGGGCCAGGCGTCTGGCGCACCTGAAGCCGGCCCGCCTGATCGTAGGTCGCGACATAGCCGCGCCGCGCGGCCTCGGCAGGCCGGGTCCGCACCAGCCGCCCGACGCTTTCCGCAATGATCGATTGCGGAACATACCAGGAGGGGTTGAGGACGACGCCGGTCACAAGGGCGTCGAACTGCGGGGTGGGCGTCTTCAGCGCGCCAGTGATGACGCGATGCCGCGAAACCAGCCGCCCATTTTCGATCAGGTCCACTCGAAACGCCGGAACATTCACCAGCAGGTGCCGATAGCCGAGCGCGCGCGGCATCCAGCGCCAGCGCTCCATATTGATGCGCAGCCTGTTCCGCGCCGCCCCGTCCGCCGTTCGCGCCAGAGCGGCCTTCAAGGCACGATATTCCGGATGGTCGGGCGCCAACAAGGCGAGCACGCCCGGCACGTCCCGTGTCGCCAAAGCATGCAGCATGATTTCTGCAATTGCCTGCGGCGTGGGCGGTTCGATGCGGATGTGCCAGGCAATACGGTTCTCGTCGGGCACATGCCCATAAGCGAGATCGCGCACCAGTGTCGTAAAGCTCGACGTTGCCGCCACATCGAGCGCGGCCAGGTCGTCCCGCGCGAGCGCCGTCCGAAGGGCCACAGGCGCATAGTCGGCGGGGTCCAGCCCTTCCCCGGAGACCTGATCAATATATGCGAGCAACGCCACGGCATTCTCGCGCGTCCAGCCGGACGTCTCCTGCGATCGCGCGGATCCAGGCAGAACCATCACGAGCAACGCGACGGCCGCTTGCAATAACAGGCACAGTATAAACCGCCCCATTATATAACCCCTTCGACGGATTTCATGCTCGGTCTCTAATGCATTATGAAATTACTCCCCATCCGTAGATTTCCTTATTTCCCGAAAATCCGCCCAATCGCATTATTCTATGCATGACCTGGACAACCATTCGCTTGGAACTCGCCCGCACCCGGGAATTTCCCAATGGGTCCCCCGCGCATGCCTATGTGCTGCGCCTGCCATTGACGCAGGAAGGGACCATCGACCCGCAAGAGTTCGACGCCCGGCCTGAACTCGCCACCGTCCGCCGTTTCTGGCCCGGCGAGCCTGAACGGTCCGGCTACATCATTCATAAAGGCGGCGGCTGGGCGTTTTCCTATGCCTTGGGCGAGGAAGATGACGAGGCCATCTTCCATCTTGAAAGCCATCCGCTTCGCATCGGCGACTATCTGACGCTGACGGAGCCCGACGGCGACAAATGGCCCTATCAGGTCAAAAGCAGCGCCCGATAACCGGACTTCAGTCCCCGCCGTTCGTCAGGCGGCGGCGCAAGGCGCTCATGAACAGGAAAACCGCGGCGACGACGATCGGCATCGCGGCGCCCAGCACGACATATTCTGACATATCCGGCCAATAATGCCCCGCCGCCCTCACCGGGTAGGCAAGCAGGCTGAGCGCATAATAGCTGATGGCGACGGTCGACAGGCCTTCGACCAGATGCTGAAGGCGCAACTGCGTCTTTGCGCTTCGGTCAAGCGAAGCCAGCAGCCGGCCGTTCTGATTCTCGATCCGCGTTTCGACCCGTGTCCGCAACATGGCGGTAAAGCGGCCGGCGCGCTCGTTCAGCGCATCTAGCCGCGCCGTCAGCGTAGCGCAGGTGCGCACGGCGGGCTTGAACCGCCGGTCGGTGAAGTCGATCAGGGAATGGAAACCGGCGATCGGCCGAACATCCAGCTCAGCGAGGCGGCTCGTCACGATCTCTGCATAGGCGGCGGTGGCGCTCATCCGGTAGCCGCATTGCGTCGTTACCGTCAGCAATGCGGCGGACAGGCGCGAAATGTCCAGCAGCAAATCATCGTCACGCAAATCGGGCGAGGATTGCGCCCGTCCCGCTTCGTCCAACGCCCGTTCCAGCGCATCCAGCCGCGCCCAATTTTCCTGAGCGAGCGGCAGGCCGAGCAGCGCCATGTTCCGGTAGTTCCCCAATTCCTGCAACCGCTGCACGCAGCGCGCAAGATCACCGGGCAGCAGGCCGTTCGCCGCAATGACCATCCGCCCATAATCGTCGCCATGAATGCGGAAATCGGTCCAGATCCTGGCCCCACCGGCAACATGGCAACTGACAAGGTCGGACTCGAGAAATTCCGCCGCTTCCAACACGGGCCGCGCCGATTCGTCATCAGCAACGATCAAGATTCGCGTCGCGCGAATAACCGATCCTGGCAGCTTTTCCGCCCATTCGACCGCCGCCGCGGCGTCACCCCCTGGATGGTCCGTCCAGTTGTTTGGCAAGGCGGGAACGCCGGAACGGATCAATGTCGTGGTGCTGGCCTCGCTATGGCGCTCCCAACTGATCCGCAGGCCCTCCGCCCCCAGCCCCGCAACGTGCCGCCGATGACCGGATGCGTCCTGCTGGGGGACGGCCGGCATGGCCAGCACCTGACTGTGCTCCATCTCCCGCTCGGATGCGTCGATCAGCTTCACCCATTGCGTAATGTCTGCGGGCAGCGCGAATTCGGGAAAGCGGCGCAGATGCATTTCCCGCACCACTTGGCGCCGCAACTCATGTTCCTTGAAACCCACCTGTTCCCTCGCGCTCCGGCTTGCCGACCGTCCTTCTATAGCAAGCCGGACGCCGGGAGCCATAGGGGAACGGCAAGGGTTTTCTGAACAATAAGTGCACGCAAAATCCATCGGGATCAGGCCCGCCGGTTACCATTCCCTAACTTTGGCCACATAGAATGCGGCCTTGTGAGGAATTCCTGTTTCAAAGAGTGGCGATGACGTCCCAAAAGCTTCCCCTGCGCGTTCTGATGGGCCTCTCCAGTCCTGCCGATATGGACGTCGATCAATTGCGCGTGTCGCAATTTCGTTCAATCGATCGGCTGGGGCCGCTCTATTTCCTGTTGTCCACCTTTGCCGTGATTTTTGTCTGCGGTCTGTTTTCCGGGACGGCCTACCTCCCGGCACTGCTCGGGTGGGGGCTGACGGCATCTGGATTCGGCTATTTCTATTATCGCATGGGCCGGGAAAGGGTGCGTTCCGATCATACCGGCATCAGCGCCGCCACCGTACTGCGCGACGGCGGCCTCATGTTCGTTCAGGGCCTGATCTGGGCCATTCCGCCGGTATTCTTTGTTCATCCCGGCAATCCCACCGAATTCATCTCCCTGTGGGCGTTGATGA
>CBHCMH010000128.1:0-5984 GCA_965974445.1 uncultured Rhizorhapis sp. | reverse complement strand
AAATATAAAATTTAACCCCGCGGGGCGCGTGGTCACCCCCCCCGGCTCTGTCGTTATATAGAGCATTGTACGTTAAATTGGCCCCGTTCGCCCTGAGCTTGTCGAAGGGCCGTACTTCTTTCAGAAGTGAAGGACAGGGCTTCGACAAGCTCAGCCGGAACGGGGTTAGTGACAGTGCCTTTCCTCAGGGCTTGCGTATCGTGACGGCGCTTCCGTCGTAGACGATCGAGGTTTTCCCATTCTCCGCGAAGTCGATCGGCCGCGCCGTGGCGCTGTCGTAGAAGCGAACGGAAATGCCGCGCTTGAAGGTCATGCCGCCATGGCCGCCTTCACGCTTGCCGATGGTCAGCTCGCCTTTGGCTTCGTTCCACTGGATGGGAATGCGGGTAAATTCGCCGCGCTTATACCCTTCGCTGGTGCCGTCATCTTCATAGAGCGAGAAACTGCCGTCGGCACCGGTGAACACGTGCAGCACGATGGGACCATCGGGTTCCTCGCGGCTGTGCTCGATCTCCGGCCCCGTCGGCACGATCGAACCGGAGCGCACGAACAGGGGCATGCGTTCATAGGGCGCATCGGCGACAATCTCCGGCCCGCCCTCGTGATAGGCGCCACTGTTGAAATCATACCAGCCGGCGCTGGCGGGCAGATAAACCTTGCGGCTGCGGGCCTTGAACTCGGTGACGGGCGCCACCAGAAAGGCGCTGCCGAACATATACTGATCGTTGATGTTGCGGGCCTTGAGGTCGGCGGGGAAATCCATGACCAGACCGCGCATGATCGTGCCGTCCTTCTGCCAGGTATTGCCCGCCAGCGTATAGATATAGGGCATCAGCCGGTAGCGCAGCTTCAGATAATATTCCATCGAGGCGTACATGGGCGACCCTTCGGGCGCGATCTCGTAGATCTCGCGCTTGGGGGTCTCGCCATGGCTGCGGAACAGCGGGGAAAAGGCGCCGAACTGGAACCAGCGCAGGTTGAGCTCGCGCCATTCGTCAATATGGGCGGGGTCCTGTTTCGTGTAGCGGTCCTCCAGCGCAAAGCCGCCGATATCGTGCGTCCAGTTGGGAATGCCCGACATCGAAAGATTGACGCCCGCCGAGATCTGGTCCTTCAGGTCGTCCCAGCGGGATGTGACGTCGCCGGACCAGACCGCCGTTCCCGCGCGCTGGATGCCGCCAAAGCCGGAGCGGGAAAGGATGAACGGGCGTACGTTGGGCTTCGACGTTAACTGGCGCTGATAGACGCCCTCGCTGTGCACCAGCGGATAGCTGTTGAAGAAGGCCGCGCCGGGACCGCGCGCGGTCGGACCCATGCGATAGGCGCGTTCCTCAACCGAAAGGTTCGAGTGGAAATCGGGTTCGTCCGCGTCGAGCCACCATGCATCGAAGCCCAGATCGCCCAGATTCTCGCGGATCTGCCGCCAGTAAATGTCCTGCGCCTTTGAATTATAGGGGTCGTAGAAGGCGTTCCCATAGCCCGGCCCGACCCAGTCGCGATACATTTTGCCGATATATTGCGGGTCGGTGGGCTCGCCGGGGCGCTGCTCGACCATACGGCGGTAGATGCCACCGATCTTGTCGAGTTCCTTGTAATTGTCGGTGGTCGGATAGAATTTCGGCCAGACCGAAATCATGATCCGCGCGTTGAGGGCATGAACCTCGTCCACCATGCCCTTGGGATCGGGGAAACGGGTGGCATCGAAACAATGGCAGCCCCACTTGTCATCCTCCCAATAGCGCCAGTCCAGCACGATATTGTCGAGCGGCAGGTTGCGCCGGCGAAACTCGCGGACGACCCCCAGCAGCTCTTCCTGCGTTTCGTAGCGCTGGCGGCTCTGCCAGAAGCCATAGGCCCATTGCGGCAGCATCGCCGACTTGCCGGTGAGCTTGCGATAACCGGCAATGGCCCCGTCCATGTCCTTGCCCGTCGTGACGTAATAGTCAACCGCCTGGCCAAGCTCGGACGCGAAGGAAAGTGAGTAGCGATCCGCATCGGGGAGGGGATCGTTGTGGACGAGCGCGATATAGCCCGCATTGGGTTCCCATTCGATGCGGATATCGGCGGCCTTGCCGGCCTTCATCGGCACGTCGAAATTGTGATACCAGGGGTTCCAGTTCTGACGCCAGCGCTCGAGAACCTCCTTCCCATCGACGAACACCTTCACATAGCTCGACGAATAGAGGCGGAAACGGTGGAGGCCGCTCTTGCCGGGAGTGACCTTGCCGGTCCAGATCACGCGTTGCGTCTGGACCGCGTTGCCGGCGGTGTTCTGCCCGGCGGTCGAGGCAACGGTCTGCGCCTTTGCCGCTTCGGGCCAGCGCATATTGTCGCGGATATACTGGTAATCGATGACCTGCTCGCTCTGCGTGACGGCAAGCCTGTCGCCCAGATAATATTGCGCGGTCCAGCCGGGCTTGCCATCGGAGCCAATGATCTTCAGGCCATCGCCTTCGCTGCCCGCCAGGGCATAGGGCTTGGGATTGCCGAAGCGGGTGATCGAATTGTTGTTCCAGAGCAGTCCGTAGTTGCGCGTGGAGACGACGAACGGGACGGCGATGTCCATATTGTGCTGGGCGAGTTCCACATCTTCGCCGCGATAGTTCATCTGCCCGTTCTGATGCTGGCCAAGGCCATAGAAGCCTTCATCGGTGCCGCGGTTGAACTGCTGGCGAACGCCAAGAAACTCCTGGCCCTCAACCGTCTTCGGCTGGAATGTGGCGCGGGCTGTTTCACTGAGAATGGCCTTGCCGCTGGCATCCAGGAAGCTGACCTGGCCACTGGTCAGATTGACACGCGCCGTCGCAGAGGGGAGCTTAAGCGTGACTATGTCCTTGCTCTCGCCGATGACCGGATTGCCATCCGGTTTCGCGGTGACCATCAGGCTGTAGGGCACGGTCTCGAAATTCTCGCCGGGAATGGCGGTGACGCGGAAGGCCTCATCTCCGAAGGCGAGGATGCGGACGCGTTTTGCCGGCCCTTCGTCTGGCGAGACGATGATACCGTGGTCGATCTTCTCGAAACTGCCCGCGAGTGCGGCGGTGCTTGACGTTGCAAGCAGCGCACAGAGGGCAAGGCGGGAAAGCGTTTTCATTATCCTGCTCCGGTTTTTCAATTGGGGTTCCCGACGGGGATGGGGGGAGTGCCCGTCTGGGTTGCGAGCGTGACCCGCAGAACCTGCTCGCGATCGGTGAAATTCAGGCCATAGTCCACGGAATCGCCATTCCACACGCGGCGGAAGATCCATTTGCCGTTGTCGAAGTAACCTTCCTCCACCCGCAGCAGCATCATCGATTCATAGGGCGCGGGTTTGCTGAGGCCGAAATAGACGCGGGAATGGAAACCGGTGACCAGGAACTCGTTCTCGCCCAGCTGGGCCACCGCCACGCCGCCCGAGGGCTCCGGATTGCCGGTGGGCTTGTCGGTGCCGAACTGCCACTGACCGAAGGTCACGGTCATATTATACTTGCCCATGTCGATATGCTGGGTGTGCTTGGCGTTCGGGTCGGTCGGCTCGGCGACGCCCCACGTCTTGCCCTGAGCCGCCCAGGCCGCCCATTCGCGCTGCATGGGACCGAACAGGCGGTAATTGCGCGCGAAGGGTTCCATCGTATCGTCGTCGAGCTTCTTCGCGCCGAGCGGGAAGTTTTGATAGCCCGTATAGTCCATGCCGAAGGGGGCAAAGCCGATCGCCCCCCCGCCGATGGTCGGGAAGAAAAAGCGGGCGAATTCCTTGTCATTTCCCGTTTCCGGTACGAACAAGGCATTGTCCGGCCGGTCGTAGTAGCCAAGATACGCCAAATAGGCCGCGTGATCGCGCGCGTAGATGTCCGGCGCGACAATATCGATGGCGGGCGCAGCGGCTTTGTAAACGTCGATCACGTGATGCACGGGACCGCCGCTGGAATAGGTGCTGGCCGGCTGCCGGCCGAAGGCGGCGGCGAGCGCGGCGTTCATGTACATGGGCAGGGGTTTGACCGCCTTGCCGGCGGCCGCGATCTCGTTGGTGTAACTGGCGATCGACCAGGCGTGGAAATATTCGTCCGCGTCTGCCCCGAACACCTGGCGCCATGTGCCCGGCTTCTTGTTCATCTGCTTGAGCAGGGGCGCGGGAACCTGTCCGTCGAACAGCTTCTGCGCGACGGGCGCGAAGTCGCGGACGCTGCCGTAGCTGCCCGCCTCATTTTGCGGTTGAACCATGATCACCGTGTGCTGGGGATCGTTTTTCCTGAGATATTCCATCAGCTTGACGAAGGCGCGCTTGTCGGCCTCCAGCGTTGAGCGATGGTGCGGCGACAGCGCGTAATGCACTTCGCCCTTGGCGTTGATCATGTGCGGAAAGCGCTTCTGGTCCAGCTTCACCCAGGCGGGCGTGTAGCTGGGCGCGGTGTTCTTCCATGTGCCGAACCAGAGCAGCACCAGACGAAGATTGCGCTCCCGCGCCTGGGGCAGCAGCGCATCGAGGAAGGAGAAATCGAACTTGCCTTCCTCCGGCTCGATCTGCTCCCAGCCGACAGGCACTTCGACTGTATTGGCGTGCATCTTTTCGATCGCCGGCCACACCTCCGGCAGCATGGCGGGGTAGTTTGCACTGTTGTTGACCTGCGCCCCGAGCATCAGAAACGGTTTGCCATCGACGATCAGCGCATGTTGGCCATTGCCGCTTTCAAGGCGCGGAAGCTCGGCCTTGGCCACTGACAGGGGCGCGGTCAGCACCGCCAGGGTCAGAAGCCACCCACTCAATCCCTTCATGATCACTACTCCCCTCTGCATTATCTTTTGCTATCATCCCGTCACGGCAAATCTGGAGGCATCCGAGTTAATAATGCCGCAGGACCGATTGCGGCGGCTCTATTGCTGTTTGCCGGGGCAAACACCGCCGGGCGCCTGTGTCGCCAGTTTGATTTCGGAGAACGAAACAGTGAACGGACCCGCAGCGGAGAGCGACCACACCGGACGAACATGCGCCATGTCCGCGCCGTGGTCCCTGAAACATTTCAGCGGAATGCGGACCGTACGCCACCCGTTGCCCGCGGCAAAAATCTGCCGCCCATCGACCGAACCCGATCCCATCGCCAATGCAACGCTGCCGGTGGGCGCAGAATCTACACGATAGGTCATCTGCAACATCAACTCGGCGCTGGTATCGAAACTGAGATCGACATCGCCGCCATCAATGACTGCGCTGGACCTTTCTCCGGGCTGCCAGGAAAGCTGCATCGCGCCTTCCTGTCTGGCTGCCGAATCGACCGGCCGCCGGGTGAGGCCGGCGCCGAGGATCAGCGAAAAGGGCTCTGGAATCCGGCTGTCTACGAAATACTGGCTCTTGTTGGCCGCTGTCGCTTCGATCCCTGGCTCTTCGCCAAGCTGTCCGACCGTGCCTCGGGTCGCATAGCTCAGCCCGTAATCGAGCGCGAACAGTGGATCGTAATCTGCGCCGCCCTTGTTCAGGGTGAACTGGGCGGCGGTCTTCGGCCAGCTGAAGGACAGGCGGCCCTTGAAGTCGTTCCTGGGCTTGCCCTGAGCATCGCCGATCAGCACGTCGGCGATGCCGCCGCCTTCGCTGCCGGGAAGCCATGCCGCGACAAAGGCATCCGACTGGTTGAGTTCGGGATTGACCCATAGCGGCCGTCCGGAAAGGAATACCGACACCACAGGAACGCCCGCCGATTTCAGCTTCTTGAGCAATGCCAGCGATTGCTTGTCACCCGCCTCGAACTCAAGGCTCCGAAGATCGCCCAGGCCCTCCGCATAGGGTTGTTCGCCGAACACGACGATGGCGAGGTCCGGCTTCTCCGTGAAGCTCCCGTCGGCGCTCAGGATCGCATTGCCGCCGCCAGCCTTCATCGCCTCGGCGATGCCTGCATAGATGGACTGGGCATTGGGGAAGTCGGCATTCGTATTGCCGTCGCCCTGCCAGGACAGCGTCCAGCCGCCCGACTGCTGCGAAATATTGTCCGCCGCGCCACCCGCGACCAGGATAC
>CBHCMH010000127.1:0-5986 GCA_965974445.1 uncultured Rhizorhapis sp. | reverse complement strand
AGCTGATGCAGAAGGGCGGCAAATACCGCCTCTGGATCCCGCCGCAACTCGGCTATGGCTCCGACGTGCCCGAAGGCGGCCCGATCCCCAAGGACAGCGTGCTGATCTTCGATGTCGAGTTGCTGGACTATGTTTCCAAGGCGCAGCTGATGCAGATGCAACAGCAAATGCAGCAGATGCAGCAGGGGCAGGCTCCGATAGGGCAGTAAGCCCTTTTGTGATGCTATAGGGTGAAGGTGCTATTCTCCCCTCCCGCTTGCGGGAGGGGAATGGCGATACCCCCCAAATTCTTCGTCGAGCCTTAACCTCCCGCTTACCTTGTTGTGGGAAAGTCGGTCTAGAGAATCGACCCGACGGGGCATTATGGTTGCGCAGCGCATTCCCACTAACGACGTTCCCGACCGGCATTATGACCGGCATAACCTGCTGATCAGCGTAAAATTGCGCCGTCAGGGGGAAAGCTGGTTCACCGCGCGGCTGGCAAACCTGTCCCCCACCGGCTTTCGCGTGCAGAGCTTCGCCAAGCTGGACATGGATTCGACCATCCACGTGATGCTGCCCGGCTTTGACGGCCGGAAGGCAAAGGTCATCTGGACACGCGACCATGAAGCGGGATGCCAGTTCGAACGGCCCCTGCATCCGGCAATTTTCGAACATATCCTGCGCATGAGCCGGTTGCGGATGCGGCAAGAGGCCGGCTGATCCGGCCGGGCTCACCCCTCGGGGGCGCCATTCGTTTTTGAGCGTTCCTCCAGGAACACCTTGATCATCGCGACGATGGGGTCTGCCAGGAACAGGCCCAATATGCCGAACAGCGCGCCGAACAATATCTGCGCGCCAAGGACCAGGGCAGGGGCCAGATCGACGGCCTTCTTGGCAACCACGGGCACGATCAGATAGCCATCGACGATCTGGACGGCCAGATAGACGAAGACCGCGTAAAGCCCGGTATCGACGCCCGCCGAAAAGCCCACCAGCACGATCAGCACGCCTGAAATGATCGCGCCGATATTGGGCAGGAAGGCCAAAATGCCGGTGAGCACGCCCAGCAGCGCCGCCATTGGTACGCCGCCCGCCAGCAGCAACAGCCAGGTGCCGACGCCCTCGACAGCCATGCCGATCAGCCGCCCGAACATCAAACGGCGCAGTGTCCAGGCCATCTTGTCGGCGGTCTTGTAGAAATTGGCCCGGCGGGCCATCGGCAGCATCCAGGCGACGCCGCGTTCGTAAAGCCGGGGTTCGACAGCGATGAAGATCGCCAGCACCAGCATCATGAACAGGCTGCCGATTGCGCCCACCGCCGTGGTGACGGCGGCCGTGACCTTGCCGATCGAGCCCCAGACCTGCGTCACCAGGGATTGCAGATCGGTCGCGGCGGTCGTGAAGCCCTGCGCGCTGGCAAAGGCGAGAATCCGTTCGAACTGGCTTTCGATGATCTGCTGCATCGCGGCGGCCTGCGCCGAAAGTTGCGATCCGGTGAGCCATACCGTCCAGCCAAGGAACAGAAACAGAGCCAGCACCACGATCCCCAGCCGCCATCCCCGCCCGATCGGCAGGACGCGGCCGAGCAGGCGAGTGCCGCCATCGAGCATGCTGGTAATGACAAGCGCGCCCAGGATCAGCAGCAGCGGATGGGCGAGCAGCACCACCAGAGCGATGCCAATGGCGATGCCGAACCAGATCGAGGCCCTCTGAAGCTCCCGCCGCAATAGCGGGTCGTACAGCTCGGATGGGCCGGGCGCTTCGACATGGGTATCGTCGGTCTGACCGGAACCTGCCTTCATTATTCGCTATCCTCTGCCGTCCTGCCCGGGTGCAGGCTTGTCCCGGCCCGCCCGCTGCGCAACGCCGGTAGCCAGCTGAGCGGGTTCCATCCCGCCGTCCCGTCCAGTGAGAAAGTGATGAATTCTGCGCGGCCGCCGATGGTTTCGATGGGCACCGGTCCGCCCAGGCCTCCATCGTCCAGACTGACCCGGCTGTCCGCCGACCGGTCGCGATTGTCGCCCAACAGGAACAGATGCCCGGCGGGCACTGTTACAGGACCGAACCAGTCGAGCGAGCGGTCGCCGATGTCAATGATGTCATAATGGCGTCCATTGGGCAGCGTTTCCCGCTTTACCGGCAGGTCGCAAAAGGGCGCGCCGTCGGGGCCAAGGGTCTGCCGTCCGGGAAACTGTCCGGAATCGCAGGGCGCGTTGGCATCGATGGGCAGCCGCAGATTGGGCTGTGTGTCCTGCCGCACCGGTACGCCGTTCAGGATCACCTGTCCGTCGCGAATTGCCAGCCGGTCGCCGGGCAGCCCGATGACGCGCTTGATATAGTCGCTTTTCTTGCCCCGGGGCGTCACGATCACAATGTCCCCGCGCTCCGGCACGCTGCCCATCAGCCGCCCTGGAATGAAGGGCAGCAGGTGGAAGGACGGCGACACATAGGACCAGCCATAGGCATATTTGCTGACCACCAGCCGGTCGCCGACCAGCAGGCGCGGCATCATCGATTCAGACGGGATGTAGAATGGCTTTGCGATCAGACTGTGAAAACCGAGCACGGCCAGCAACAGCAAGCCGATGCTTTTCGCTTCCGATTTCCAGTCGGTGCCTTTGGACTTGGTCCGCGGCGGCTGTTCCGGCGTTTCCCCTTGCTCCAGATCGGCCATTTCCGCTTCCATCGATGTTTCGCGCCTTTCAGGCTCAGGCTTACCCAAGGGGCAAGGCCTCTATAATGACAAATGCCTGCGCCCATGGATGATCGTCGGTGAGCGTAAGGTGAACGACCGGTCTATAGCCTTGTGGAACAAGCGATTCCAGCCGGGCGAGCGCCCCGCCCGTCAGGTGCAGCGTCGGCGCTCCCGACGGGGCGTTGACGACGCCGATGTCGCGCATGAACACCCCTGCCTTGAACCCCGTTCCGACCGCTTTGGAAAAGGCCTCCTTGGCGGCGAAGCGCTTGGCGTAGGTACCCGCGCGGGTGTGCGGGCGTCGAGCGGCCTTGGCGCGCTCGACATCGGTAAACACCCGCGCCTCGAACCGCTCGCCGAAACGGTCCAGCGAATTCTGGATGCGCTCGATATTGCAGAGGTCGGAACCCAGGCCGATGATCAATTTCCCCTCCCGCTTGCGGGAGGGGCCAGGGGAGGGCATGTCAGGTCGAGGGCAATGAACAGGCCCTCCCCCGACGCCTCCCGCAAGCGGGAGGGGAGCGATATGCGGACGGTCACCGCACCAGATCCATCTGCCGCCGCATCTCCCGTATCGCCTCCTTCAACCCGGAGAAAATCGCCTCCCCGATCAGGAAATGTCCGATATTGAGTTCTGCCAACTGCGGGATGGCCGCCACCGGCCCGACATTCTCGAATGTCAGCCCATGGCCGGCATGGGGCTCGATGCCGTTCTTGGCGGCCAGCGCGGCGGCGTCGGAAATGCGGCGCAGTTCGGCGCTCCGCTCCGCCCCGTCCAGATGGGCATAACGGCCGGTGTGGAGCTCGACCACCGGAGCCTTCATGCGGATTGCGGCGTCGATCTGTTTGGGATCAGGCTCGATGAACAGGCTCGCCCGCACGCCCGCGCCGGTCAGTGCCGCGACCACCGGCGCCAGCAGATCGAACTGCCCCGCCGCGTCCAGGCCGCCCTCGGTCGTCCGCTCCTCGCGCTTTTCGGGCACGATGCAGGCGGCGTGCGGCTTGTGGCGCAGGGCGATGTCCAGCATCTCCTGCGTCGCCGCCATCTCCAGGTTGAGCGGAATGGTGAGCGCCGCCATCAGCGCGGAAATATCCTCGTCGCGGATGTGCCGCCGGTCCTCGCGCAGATGCGCGGTGATGCCGTCGGCTCCCGCCGATGCGGCCGCCAGCGCAGCCTTGACCGGATCGGGGTGATCGCCCCCCCGCGCGTTTCTGATGGTCGCTACATGGTCGATGTTGACGCCAAGGCGCAGGTGGGAGGCGGTCATACTGTCACATCTTCCGGCTGCCCGGCTTCACCGCCTCGATCGCGGCAAGCTCGGGGGGAATGTCTTCGGGATCGTAGACCGGGAAGTTGAGAGACACCAGCGGGAAGAAGGGCACGCCCAGTTCCGCTTCGCCCGCCGACCGATCGACCAGGGCGGCCTCCGCCACCACAATGGCGCCCGCCGCCCGCACCGCGTCCATCGCCTGACGCGAGGAGAGGCCGGTGGTCACGACATCCTCGACCATCAGCACCCTTTGTCCCGGCTGCAACTCGAATCCCCGGCGCAGTTCGAACGTGCCTTCGGGCCGTTCCAGGAAGATCGCCTCCACACCCAGCGCCCGGCCCATTTCATGGCCGATGATGACGCCGCCCATGGCGGGCGATACCACTATATCTATGATGGTTCGGATCTCTCGCGGCAGCTTTTGCGCCAGCGCACGGGCAAGCCGTCCCGCGCGCTCCGGGTCCATAAGCACCCGTGCGCATTGCAGGTAATTGGCGCTTCGCTTGCCCGAAGAGAGGATGAAATGGCCCTCCAGAAGCGCATGCGCCGCCCGGAATTCCGCCAAAATCTCATCGTCGTTCATGTGTTTGCTATTCCCCTGTTCAAGGCGTGCCTGATAGTCGGGCGACGCCCCCGATTCAACACAAAGAAAATATGCCCTTTAGGTGCTTGAGGCATGCCGAAACCATCCCTATAAGCCGCCGCAATCATGACAGGACTGTGACCGGGCCAATGCGCCCGAAAGCAGCGGAATTGCGGGGTAAGATCGAGACGCTTATGAAAATGGTGAAATCGCTATTTCTGGCGGGAATGCTGGCATTTTCGCCCGCTATCGCCAGCGCGCAGGGCGCTGCGCCCGCACCCGATGCAGCGGTTGCGGCACCGGCCGAAGCTGGCACGGAATCGGCTCCCGCTGCTGAAGCGCCGCCGGCTCGCGAGGCCATGAAGCCGGTCGAAGGTATCGGCATGCCGAAGTCCGGCGAGGTCACCTTTCAGGAGCAGTTCACCGACACCGGCGAATATGCGCGCTGGATTCATGATGGCGTGCTGTTGCCCATCATCACGCTGATTTCGCTCTTCGTTCTGGCGCTGCTGATCTGGGTGATCTTCCGCTATCGCCGCTCCGCGAATCCGGAACCGTCGAAAACATCGCATCACACGCTGATCGAGGTGATCTGGACGCTCGTGCCCGTGCTGATCCTGGTCGGCATCGCCATTCCGTCGATCGACCTTCTGGCCCGCCAGTACAAGCCCGCGCCCGAAGACGCCCTGACCGTGAAGGTCACGGGCTATCAATGGTATTGGGGCTATGAATATCCCGACAACGGCGTCTCGGAAATTGTTTCCAACATGCTGCCCAAGGAAGAGGCGGCAAAGCGCGGCGAGCCGGAACTGCTGGCCGTCGATAATCGCCTGGTCCTGCCCGCCGGCCGGCCGATCAAGATGCTGATCACTGCGGCGGACGTTATTCACAGCTTCTCCGTTCCCGCCCTTTGGGTAAAGGAAGACGCCGTTCCCGGCCGCATCAATGAGAAGAGCTTCACCATCGAAAAGCCGGGTGTCTATTACGGACAATGCTCCGAACTGTGCGGCGCGCGCCACGGCTTCATGCCGATCGCCATTGAAGCGCTGCCTCCGGCCGAATTCGACGCTTGGCTTGCCCAGCAGGGCGGCCACGCCAAGGGCGCGGAGGCAGTGGCCGAGGCCGATCCCGCCGCTGCCGAAGCCGCCGCTCCCGCTGAAAATGCCGCCGAGCCGGCCGCAGCCACCAATTAAGGTTCGCAGGACATGACAGACACCACTGCAACGCACGCCGATTTTCAGGCGCATTCCCACGATCATCATGACGCGGACCATAAGCCGGCCTTCTTCGCCCGCTGGTTCATGTCGACCAACCACAAGGATATCGGCACGCTCTACCTGATCTTCGCCATCGTGGCGGGGATCATCGGCGGTGCGATTTCCGGCATGATGCGCGCTGAGCTCGCCCAACCGGGCATCCAGTATCTGCAGGCATGGGCGCAGATGTCCGACGGCC
>CBHCMH010000126.1:0-6006 GCA_965974445.1 uncultured Rhizorhapis sp. | reverse complement strand
CTGACGTCGGCGCTGACCTTGTCGGCAAGGTCGAGGCCGGCATTCCGGAGGATGACCCGCGCAACCCGGCGGTGATCGCCGACAATGTGGGTGACAATGTCGGCGACTGCGCGGGCATGGCGGCCGACCTGTTCGAAACCTATGTGGTGACGGTGGGCGCGACCATGGTGCTGACCGCCTTGATCGTCGATGCGGGCCTTGCAGAGCTCACCCAATTGATGAGCCTGCCGCTGATTGTCGGCGGCGTGTGCATCATCACGTCGATCATCGGCACCTATATGGTGCGGCTGGGTTCCAGCCAGTCGATCATGGGCGCGCTGTACAAGGGGTTCCTGACCACCGCGATCCTGTCCATCCCGGCGCTCTATTATGTCACCTGGCGGGTGCTCGGCGACATGAACGCGCCTATTGGCGGCGGTCTGACCGGCGAAGGCGCTTTCACCGGCATGGACCTGTTCTGGTCGATGATGGTGGGCCTTGGTGTCACCGGCCTGATCGTCTGGATCACCGAATATTATACCGGCACCAATTTCCGTCCGGTCCGGTCCATCGCCAAGGCTTCGGTTACCGGCCATGGCACCAATGTCATCCAGGGTCTGGCCGTTTCGCTTGAATCCACCGCGCTGCCCACGCTGGTCATCTGCGTCGGTATCATCATCAGCTACTCGCTGGCGGGCCTCATCGGCATCGCCTTTGCCGCGACTGCCATGCTGGCGCTTGCCGGGATGGTCGTGGCGCTCGACGCTTATGGTCCGGTCACGGACAATGCGGGCGGCATCGCCGAGATGGCGGGGTTGGACGATGATGTCCGCACCCGCACCGACGCGCTCGATGCGGTCGGGAATACGACCAAGGCAGTGACGAAGGGCTATGCCATCGGTTCGGCCGGTCTGGCTGCGCTGGTGCTGTTCGGTGCCTATACCGAGGATCTGCAATTTTACAGCGTGGAACTCGGCCTCACCGAACCGGTCGATTTCAGCCTGTCCAATCCCTATGTCATCGTCGGCCTGCTGCTTGGGGCCTTGCTGCCCTATCTCTTCGGCGCGCTGGGCATGACGGCGGTCGGAAGGGCTGCAGGAGCGGTCGTGGAGGAGGTCCGCACGCAGTTCCGCGACAATCCGGGGATCATGGCGGGGACCAGCCGTCCCAACTATGGCCGGACGGTGGATCTGGTGACCAAGGCGGCGATCCGGGAGATGATCCTGCCCTCGCTGCTGCCGGTCTTTACGCCGATCGTGGTCTATTTCCTGATCGCCTGGGTCGGCGGCGTCGCCAATGGCTTTGCGGCTCTGGGCGCGTTGCTGCTGGGCGTCATCGTCTCCGGCCTGTTCGTCGCCATTTCGATGACCAGCGGCGGCGGCGCATGGGATAATGCGAAGAAATTTATCGAGGACGGCAATTATGGCGGCAAGGGCAGCGAAGCCCACAAGGCCGCCGTCACCGGCGACACCGTTGGCGATCCGTACAAGGATACGGCTGGCCCGGCGGTGAATCCGATGATCAAGATCACCAACATCGTGGCGCTGCTGCTGCTTGCAGCGCTCGCGCATGGGGCTGCATAAGTGAACGAAGCCGGCGCGTGGCTGATGGTCACGCGCCGGTATTCAAGCACCCCAGGCTTTGACCCAATTTCGTCATTCCCGCGTTCGCGGGAACCCATCTCGCCTCAATCTCTAACTTTGAACCAAGAGGAAAGAGGGGTTCCCGCGTTCGCGGGAATGACGCGTCATTGGTTTGAGCGTCTGGCATTATAGGATTTGTCTTCTTCGGAATTTTGCCGCAGTAGATGCGACAATGACCACACAGCCCCACGGCATCTCCTTCGGCGAAGCTCTCCGCACCTGGACGAAGATCGCGCTGTTGAGCTTTGGCGGTCCGGCGGGCCAGATCGCCCTCATGCACCGCATCCTCGTTGAGGAGAAAAAGTGGCTTGGCGAAGAACGATTCCTGCACGCGCTCAATTTCTGCATGCTGCTGCCGGGGCCGGAGGCGCAGCAGCTTGCGACCTATATCGGTTGGCTGCTCCATCGGGTGAAGGGCGGCCTCGCCGCTGGCCTGCTGTTCGTCCTGCCTGGCGCGGTGGCGATCATGGCGCTGTCCTGGCTTTATGTTCTTTATGGCGAGGCCCCCGCAGTTGCGGCCCTGTTCTTCGGCCTTAAAGCCGCTGTCCTGGCGATCGTCTTTCAGGCAGTCGCGCGGATCGGCGCGCGGGCGCTCGGCAACCGCCTGCGCCTTGGCATCGCGGCGGCGGCGTTCGTGGCGCTGTTCTTTCTGGATGCACCTTTTCCGCTGGTCATCTTCGCGGCCGGCCTGATCGGCTGGACCTTGGGGCGCAGCGGCAGCATCGCGCTGAGCGGCAATGGTCACGGCCCGTCCGGCGGATCGGCGGTCAGCGACGCCGCCAGCGCATTGGGGGAGGGGGTGCCCGCCCATGCCCGCGAAGGGCTGCGCAAACTCGGCGGCACCGCGCTGATCCTGCTCATCGCTTGGCTGCTGCCCGTGGCCTTGCTCACCGCCTTCGCGCCGGAGGACACCGCCTTTGCCGCCATCGCCCGCTTCTTTTCGCAAATGGCGGTGCTGACCTTTGGCGGCGCCTATGCGGTCCTCGCCTGGGTGGGGCAGGCGGCGGTGGAGCAATATCAGTGGCTCAGCCCGCGCGAGATGCTCGATGGTCTCGGCCTTGCCGAAACCACGCCCGGCCCGCTGATCATGGTGACGCAATATGTCGGCTTCCTCGGCGCCTATCGCCATCCGGGCGACATGTCCCCGCTGCTCGCCGGGACGCTGGGCGGGCTACTTACCACTTGGGTTACCTTCACGCCCTGCTTCCTCTGGATATTCCTCGGCGCTCCTTTCATCGAGCGGCTGCGCGAGAACAGGGCGCTGGCCTCCGCGCTCGCCGCCATCACCGCCGCCGTCGTCGGCGTCATCCTGAACCTCGCCATCTGGTTTGCGCTGCATTTCTGGTTCGAGGAGGTGGAGGAGCGGGCGGTCGGCCCCCTGCGCCTTGACGTGCCCGACCCCGCGACCCTCGATCCGGCAGCGCTCGCGCTTTCCCTTGCAGCGCTCGTCGCCATGTTCCGCTTCCGCGCCAGCCCCTTCCTGCTGCTCGGGCTCAGCGCCGGGGCGGGACTGCTCACAATGCTGTTCTAGGCGGCAATTGACGAACAGGCGATGTCGCCTGTATATGAACCCAGCATCATGGGCGGTCCGGCCGGGACCGCCTTTTTTGCTTTGTTTCAACGCTCATCCAGAGGAAAGGTGAGGCCCCGATGTCGATGACGCCGATCACGCCGCTCATGCCCGTTTACCCCCGGTGCGATGTGCGTCCGGTGCGAGGCGAGGGCTGCTACCTGATCGGGGAGCGCGGCGAGCGCTATCTGGACTTTGCTAGCGGCATTGCGGTCAACATTCTTGGCCACGGTCATCCCCATCTGGTGCAGGCGATCCAGCAGCAGGCGGCGACGCTGATGCATGTGTCGAACCTCTATGGCAGCCCGCAGGGCGAAAGCCTGGCGCAGCGGCTGGTGGATAACACATTCGCCGACACGGTGTTCTTCACCAATAGCGGTGCGGAGGCGCTGGAGTGCGCGATCAAGACCGCGCGCCGCTATCATTATGCCAGCGGAAATCCCGGCAAGCACAAGCTCATCACCTTTTCCAACGCCTTCCACGGGCGCACGCTCGGTACCATATCGGCGACTGACCAGCCGAAGATGCGCGACGGGTTCGAACCGCTGCTGCCCGGTTTCCAGGTGGTGAAGTTCAACGATCTGGAGGCGGCGCTGGCCGCGGTCGATGATGAAACCGCCGGCTTCCTGCTGGAACCCATTCAGGGCGAAGGCGGCATCCTGCCCGCGACGCAGGAATTCCTCGAAGGTCTGCGCGCGGTCTGCGATGAAAAGGACCTGCTTCTCATTTTCGACGAGGTGCAATGCGGCGTGATGCGCTCAGGCACGTTCTTTGCCTATGAGCAATATGGCGTCATCCCCGACATCATGGCGATTGCCAAGGGCATTGGCGGCGGCTTCCCACTTGGCGCGTGCCTTGCCAGCGCGAAGGCGGCAAAGGGCATGGTGATCGGTACGCATGGTTCTACCTATGGCGGCAATCCGCTCGCGATGGCGGCGGGCAATGCCGTACTGGACGTGATCCTGGAGCCCGCGTTCAAGGACCATGTCCATAAAATGGGCGAACGCCTGCGCGCCAGCCTGGAACAGCTTATCCCCAATCATGACGAGCTGTTCGAAAGCGTGCGGGGCAAAGGGCTGATGCTCGGCATCAAGATGAAGACGGAGAGCCGGGCCTTCGTGGCCCATTTGCGAGACAAGCATGGCCTGCTGACGGTCGCTGGAGGCGATAATGTCGTGCGCATCCTGCCGCCGCTGGTGATAGAAGAAAGCCATATCGCCGAATGCATTGAAAAGCTTTCGGCGGGGGCCAGGGATTATGAGGTTCCGGCCTCCTGATTGCGTCTTTTTGCACCGTTCATCCTGAGCTTGTCGAAGGATGCTTCTTGTGAAGAAGAACGGGGCTTCGACAGGCTCAGCCCGAACGGTTGAGAGGGAAATTTGAAATGACGAGACATTTCCTGAACTTATCCGATGCGGGCGGCGACGGGATCGCCGCCATGCTGAATGATGCGCTGGACCGCAAGGCGAAGCGCAAGGATTGGCCCAAGGGCGCACCCGATGCGGACATCCCGCTCGACGGTCATGTGCTGGGCATGATCTTCGAGAAAAATTCCACCCGCACCCGGGTTTCGTTCGACATGGCGATCCGGCAACTGGGGGGCACCAGCATCGTCATGGACGGCGGATCGACGCAGTTGGGGCGGGGCGAGACGGTGGCCGACACTGCGCGCGTCCTCTCCCGCTATGTCGATGCGATCATGATCCGCACGGATGACCATGCCAAGATCGAGGAGCTGGCGCACTATGCCACCGTCCCTGTCATCAACGGCCTGACCGATCTGTCCCACCCCTGCCAGATCATGGCGGACCTGTTGACCGTGATCGAACATGGCAAGGCGTTGCCGGGGTCGGAATGGGCCTGGCTGGGCGATGGCAACAATGTCCTCCACTCGATCATCGAGGCGGCGGGCCTGATGAAATTCAACGTCCGCGTCGCCTGCCCCGAAGGCTATGAGCCCAACCCCTTCTTCGCCGCTGAGGCCGTGAAGATGGGCGCAAACGTTCACATGATCCAGGATCCCGCCGAGGCTGTTCGCGGCGCGGACATCGTCGTCACCGACACCTGGATTTCCATGGGGCAGGCGCATGCCGAGGAAAAGCTGAAGGCCATGATGCCCTATCAGGTCACGGAAAGCCTGATGGCGCTGGCGAAGCCCGATGCCAAATTCCTCCACTGCCTGCCCGCCCATCGCGGTGAGGAAGTGGTGGACGCGGTCCTCGACGGCCCGCAGTCGGTCATCTGGGATGAAGCGGAAAACCGGCTGCATGCACAGAAGTCCGTATTGCTCTGGGCGGTTGGACAGCTGGGCTGAAGCGGTCGTTCCCTCGGCCCTGACGTTAAACCCGATCCGCCTGGATTACCGGTTCGATCGACCGCAAGGCGGAGATGATGCGCATCAAATGCGCGGTGTCGTGCACCTCTATGTCGATGATGTCCGTGTGAAACGGACCCTCCCGGTTGCTCAGTTGCAGGGTCAGGATGTTCGCCTTGTTGGTGCCGAATATGTTGGCGACCGCAGCGAGCGCGCCGGGCTCGTTTTTCAGGATGACGCTCAGCCGCGCGGTGCCGCCGCCTGACTTCGCGTCCCAACTGAGATCGACCCAATCGGCATCCGCGCCATGTTCCAGGCTGGGGCAGTCGATCGTGTGCACTTCGATGCCCTCGCCCGGATGGCGCAAGCCGACGATCCGGTCGCCGGGCACGGGATGGCAACATTCGCCCAGCTTGAACGCGACGCCGGGCGTGAGGCCGCGGATGGAGATAGCCTTATGCTGTTGCGGCACGTGGATGTGATGATCCGCGTCCGTGGTG